>CAYVVR010000163.1:0-8104 GCA_964454655.1 uncultured Planctomycetaceae bacterium
CACGTTCCGCCCGATTTACCGATAGCGGTTTGGCCGCCGCGGCACCGCGCACCGACAACCGCGGTCGCTCGTCCGATCGCCGGTCGATCAAGGGGCCGCATTCAGAATCGCCGCCGATTCGGCCGCGGCTTCGTCGGATCGATAAACGATCGTCTTCGCCGGGATGCTCTTCACGCTCGCCGAGGCGGTCGCTTCGCCGCAACGTGCCGTGGCCGTTATCGTGCCGGGGGTCGTCGTGGTTTGCACCAGGAACGTGGCGATCTTCGTGTGCGGATCGACTTCGACGGGGTTCGCATCGATGTCTTCGCCGTCGCCGATGACGCGGCCCGGCCCGGATACTTCCAGCGAGACCTTGCCCGTTCCGCCGCGAACGTACACGAACACCCAATCGGCGCCGTCGGCGACCAAGGTTCGCCGGTCCATGTCGAAGTTCACTTCGAGCGTCGACGAAGGCGTGTGCATCGGTTTCGCCCGCGCCTTGCCTGTCAGCAACTCTTGGTACCAGTAGTACATGCCGTCGGGATAAGGAACGCGGAAAATCGTGATCAGTTGCGGACCGCGGAAGATGTTTTCTTTCTTGAACGAGAAGTAATCGTGTGCGACCCACACGGCCATGCCGAAGTTCTTCGGGTTCTTCAGGCTGTTGAGCACCATTTCCTTGTTGCGGGAGTGCTCCATGAGGATTTGGGTCGGGTAGTAGTCGGGAAGCTCCGGGCTGCCGTACCACATCGACGACAAGACGTCGGCTTTGCCCATCACTCGGTCGAATCCGTCGCGTTCGATGACCCAACTGGTGGTGTCGTTGTGCGTCCAGCGAGTCGGGTCTTCGTCGCGGGCGGCCTGCCAAAGATACTCGCGATATCCCAGGTGATTGATGCCCGCCGACCACATGAACACCGAGGGATGATTTCGCATCTGTCGGATCATCCGCCGCTGGGCCTCGGCGAGGTTTGCTTTCCACTTCGGGTTGTCGGGCTCGTTGATCCAGGTAGGCGGTTCGGGAAGCGCCAACAACCCCAGCCGGTCGCAGGCTTCGATCGTCGCGATGTCGTGAGGATAGTGACACAGCCGAACGAAGTTCATTCCGGCTTCTTTGAGCTGGAGGATATCTTTGAAGTGAATCGAATCGGGCGCGGCGAATCCCACGTAAGGCACGTGCTGATGCATGTTCGCCCCGATCAGCTCGACGACCTCGCCGTTCATCTTCAAGCCGAACTCGGGCGACTTTTCGAACCAACGAAAACCGATTTGCTCATCTTCGGGAATGTCGGTGATCGTGTCGCCGCATTGCACGATCGTGCGAACACGATGCAGATAAGGGTCGTCGAACGACCACAAGTGCGGATCGGCGATTTCGATTTGCTGGGTGAATACGCCGTCTTCGCCGGCGGGAACGGTCGCCGTCGTCCTCGCGACGCCCAGCACGCGCCCCTGGGCATCGAGAATCGCGTTGGTGAGGGTCGTCGGTTTGGCCTCGGCGTATTCGTTGCGGACGGTTGTTTGAATTCGTACGACCGCCTTTTCGGCCGACAATTCGGGCGTCGTGATGTAGATGCCTTGGTTCTTGTCTTCAAAAGGAAACGTCACGTGCAGCTTGTCGGTGACGACGAGGTACACGTCCCGATAGATGCCGCCGCACAACAGGTAATCGTGATCGCCGTTGTCGGGCGGAATGTCGGGGTTGTAGGTGAAATCGGCTTTCACGACGACGACGTTGTCGGCGCCTTCGTAGTTCACGTAGTCGGTGATATCGAAGTGAAACGGGGTATAACCGCCGATCGCATGTCGGCCGACGTGTTTTCCGTTCACCCACACGTCGGTAACTTGGCCCACGGCTTCGAACTCGAGAAACACCTTCACGCCCTTGGGGTGAGGGACGGTAAAGTGTTTGCGATACCAGCCGATCTTGCGAAGGAAATGTCGTTGCTCGGCGGTATCGGGGTTCGGATGGATAAACAAAGGAAAATTCTCGAGGTTGTGCGGCACGCTCACCGTTTGCCAATCACCGTCGTCGAAGTCGGCCGCGGTGGGCGCTTCGGAGCCGGTGTCGAGGTGAAATTTCCAGCCGATGTTGAAGTTGTATTTCGTCCGTCCGCACGAGTCGGTCGAGGCAAGCAGGTTGCCGTCGAACCCCAAAAACGACGCGGCGAGGGCGCATGTCACCAACATGCCACGAGCAAAGGGAGTCTTCACGTTGCGTCCTCCTTCTTGGGATGGAGTCCCCGTCTTTGTGTCGAGGTGGGATGAGCCGGCGGGAACGCACCGGACGGGCTCGATACGACCCGGTGCGCCGCAGGGGATGAACTCCAGGATAGCACCTTCGCCGAGATTGTCGGGGGGTAAAACGTGCTGCGGGGCCGATTTGACGGTTCCCGAAAAGCGACGGCAAGCGTTTGCCGCATCGCCGGAAACGCCCTAGCCGACCGACGAAGCGTTTGCCCCGCGCGGCTTATGGAGCGGCTTCGGGGCTCGCTTCGACCACCCGAATCGCTCGCCATTCCAACCATGCGTCGTCGTCTTCGGAAACGACGACCAGCTTCACGTCGACCGATGTTCCGGCGTAGTCGGCCAGCGGCAAGACGAGCGGGCCGGGATACTTTCCGCCCCCGTGCTCGGGCGTGGTGAACGTCGTTGCGTGTTCGTCGTTCACGAACACTTCGATCTTCGAGTAGCGCACCTTCGGATGACGGCTGACGTAGATTTCGAGATTGCCGCCGCCGGCGGGCACCGAAACCGCGCGACGAAGCTCCAGCGGTCCGCGACCGTGGCGAACGACGATTCGCCACGCGGGATTGTGGTTGTCGGTCGTGTCGAAGTAGTTCGCCAACCGCAATTCGGCGGCCTCAGGCGGCGAGGCGATCGTCCAGCCGTCCCAGGCGGGAACGGCCTCGCGTCGGAACCGCTCGGCATCCAAGGCCGGTGAGGTCGCGTCGAGGTAGACGATCGGTTCGAGCCAATCGAAGATGTCGCGGATGTTGCCCGGATCGGCACCCGGCGGCGCCGCGGGCGGTTCCGGATCGACGGTCAATTCCAGCACTCCCTCGCCGGGAATCGGTAGACGTCCGGTGTCGATCGCGGCATGGCCCCCGACCAGCACATCGGCGGCAAACAGGGGGTGAAAGGTCGGCTCACCCGCCGGGCGAAACTTTACCGACGCAGCGACGCAACCGCCGTCACCCGCCGAGCGATCGAGGGCCGCCGTGACCCGAAAGGCTGCGGTTTCCGGCGGCAAAGCGAACGTCAGACGGCTTCCCGACTGAACGCCGAATCCCCAACCGAACGGCCGCTCGGGCGTTTCCAAGCTACCGCCGGCGATGTTGGCGTTCACGCGATATCCCCACGGGCTACCCAACAGCGGCATTTCCGAGAACTCGGGCACGATCCGCCAAAGGGGAACCTCGTCGACGGCGAAGAATCGCCGCATTCGAATCCGGCGGTGCGAAATCCAAAGCGATTGGAGGCTCCAGTCGGGTTGAACGAGAAAATACCAGTTGTCGGGTTTTCCGGCATCGCCGAATGCCTGCGGACGCATCCGCAAAAGCGACGTCGTCAGGCACGCACCGTCGTCGGTTTCGAGTTCGACGATGCGCCGCGAGACATCGTCGGCCCCGGCCGTCAACAAGCAGCGACGGCGGAACAGGTCTTGTTCGTCGCTTGCCGTCGGCGACTTCGGCAGATGCAGTTCGGCGACATCCAACCACGGGAGATCGAGAATCCCTTCGTCGCGCAAAATGCGTACACTGCCCGGCGTGATGCGGACGGCGCGGAACGTGAACACGCGTCCGTCGGCGGTAAACAACGTCCCCGGCCGGTAACGATCGGTGACGCGTTTCCAGACGATCCGGCGCACGCGGTCGGTTGCCACTCGCAACCGCGGTCGGGATCGGCCATCCGGCGGATCGACGTGCGCGTACGGCGTGACTTCGAGCCAGGCGGGCAAGAACTCGTCGCCCGACTGTTGGGCGGGAAACGAAGCCACGACGCGGCCCGGCAGGCGGTCGCCCCCATGAAACTCCACGAACGTCTCGGGAATCGCAGGCCGCGGCAACGTGGTGTCGAGAATCCACCGTGCCGGCCGTTGTGGATCGAGCAGGGATCGGCCGTCGGCCGACGGCGAGGCGTCTTCTCGGCCCCAATCGGCGATCTCGTCGACCGAGGCGGTCGTGCCGTCGGTCCACAGTACGAGATAACGCTTGGCGGCAGGGGGCGGCGTCGTCATCGTTTCGGCCAGCCGCAAGGCTTCTTTCGAAGGCAAATGGCGTCCCATCGCCAGGTACACCGCTCGCAAGTAGTCCCGCGTTCCCGCCGAAAGCGCCGCGACTCCGGGGCGATCGCCCCAGCGAAGATCGTCGGCGATCAAGTTCATCACGAGGACGTTTTCGGCGTCGATATACGGCTCAGAGGTGAGAGGCTTTTCGGCTTTCGCGACGGCATCGGGCAACCGCTCGGGCGGAAACAGAATCGTGTTCGGATCGTCCACATCGACCGCCCCGAGAAAGTGCGCCAATCGATGCACGAGATAACGCAATTGCATCTGCCCGTCGAAGCCGGGCTGCGTGTCGGGGATCAACAAGTGCGTGTCCAGCGGAATCGAGGCAGGATGCGCAAGATCGGCCGAGCCGTTCAGCTTCCACTGGCTGCTCACGCCGACGACCAATCGCGCATGACCGCGGCCGACGTGGTCGCGGAAGTCTTTCTCGAGTTCTTCGGGGTCGGTGATTCCGTCGTTCGATTCCCACGTGTCGACCTCGACGACCTCGAAACGCACGCCGGTGTACCATTCGAGGAACCGCGAGGCCCCCGCCGCTTGCGCGCGAAGCCGCGATTCCCATGCGTTGCGCACGGCGGGTTGTTCGTCGTCGACCAGCAGCTTGACGGGAATGACGATCGGCTTCGGGGGTGTTTCTTGCGCACCGGCGTGTAGCCACATGCTCGGTTGCACGCCCAAGAAGCGTTGCGCCGTGACGGCAAGACGTCCGTTTCGCCGCTCGACGCGATAGATGCGGTTCGGCTCGAGCGACCGCTCGAATCGTTCCTGAGCGACAGCGGCCGTAAAGGGGACGATTCCCGGCACGGTCAAGCGAACCGGTCGGTCGGGCAACAACGAAAATTGCTTCGTTTCCCCCCACAACGGCCCGATCGAGACGGCCACGGGGGCGTCGAGGTCGCTCACCAGGACCACGAACTCGGCCCGCACCGGCGACATCCATCCCAAAAGCGAGCACACGAGAATCGCCGCAATGGGCAAGGCACGCCCCCCTCGCACGGCAGAGAGGCCGCCGGGTCGGTAACCGGCGAAACGGCTTCCCTCGCTTCGACGATCGGAAGTCGAACGGATCTCGAACATCGGCGCTCTTCTCGGATTCCGTAGTACGATTGTGGAGGACGCGATAGCCGACATTCCATCATAATCGGGCGACCGGCGAAAAAGAGGGTTCAGGCATCGTGGGCCGTTTCAACAGGTCCGAACTCGGCGCGGTGATTTGCGGCAAGTGGGGAAACGCGGCAAGATCGGTCGAATGCGATTGACCCCAAGGGCCGCTTGCACGAAGATGGGGAAATCCGTCTCTGCCGTGTCGGTGTGCGGCCGGGCGGTCCGAAAAGAATTCACGGCAGCTTGGTGAGGCGAGTCGATCGGATGACACGCAAGGCGTTGATTACTGGAATCACAGGACAGGACGGTTCGTACCTGGCCGAGTTTCTCTTGGAAAAGGGATACGAGGTCCACGGGATGGTGCGTCGTGCCAGTACCGAGGGCTTCGAGCGGATCAACCATCTGGCCGACCGCATCGTCTTGCACCAGGCCGACCTGTTGGACCAACTGTCGATCGTCCGATTGATCGACGAGGTGCGGCCGCACGAGGTGTACAATCTGGCGGCGATGAGCTTCGTTCCCACCAGTTGGGAGCAACCGTTGCTTACCGGTGAATTCACCGCCTTGGGCGTCACCCGCATGCTCGAGGCGATCCGCCACGTCGATTCGAGCATCCGTTTCTACCAGGCCAGTTCGAGCGAGATGTTCGGCGCGGTTCAAGAAGAACCGCAAGACGAATCGACCCGCTTTTGGCCGCGGAGTCCCTACGGCGTCGCCAAGGTGTACGGCCACTGGATCACGGTCAATTACCGCGAGAGTTTCGGTATCTTTGCGTGTTCGGGCATCTTGTTCAATCACGAGTCGCCTCGTCGCGGCAAAGAGTTCGTCACACGCAAGGTGTCGTACGGCGTCGCTCGCATCAAGCTGGGCTTGCAAGACGAGCTTCGGTTGGGCAACCTCGACGCGATGCGAGATTGGGGGTACGCCGGCGATTACGTGCGGGCGATGTGGATGATGCTTCAGCAAGACAAGCCCGACGATTTCGTCGTCGCCACCGGCGAAAAGCACTCGGTTCGCGAGTTGGTCGAACTGGCGTTCGATCACGTGGGGTTGGACTGGAAGAAGCACGTGAAGATCGATCCGTCGTTGATTCGACCGGCCGAGGTGTGCACCCTGCGGGGAAACGCCGCCAAGGCCCGCCGCGTGTTGGGCTGGGAGCCGAAAGTGACCTTTCCCGAACTCGTTCGCATGATGGTCGATGCCGATCTCGAGCGCGTGCGGCGCGAGATGGCCGAACCGGGCGATCCGCCGTGACACGTCGCGCGGCACGTGAGCGGCGGTTTCTTTTTTCCGACAAGTAACGTAACGGATAGCATTTCGTGGACAAAGCCAAGAAGCACCTTTTCACGGTCCTGAAGATAGCCGTTTCGGTAGGGCTGATCGGCTACCTGGTGTGGGATGCCGTTCAGCGGGGCGAAGGCGTCTTCAGCGACGAGAACGGATTCAGCTCGCAGCGGTTTTTCGCCGTGCTCGGGCACGCGGCGACCCATTGGTATTGGCTGGCGACCGCCTTGGCAGCCGCGTTTTGCGCCGTGATGATCACCTTCGTGCGTTGGTGGATGCTCGTGCGGGCGATCGGCATCAAGTTGACGTTTCGCGAGGCTTTGCGTTTGGGGTTCGTCGGATACCTGTTCAACCTCGCGCCGATGGGCCTGGTCGGCGGCGACCTGGTCAAAGCCGTCCTGCTTGCACGCGGACAGCCCGGGAAACGCGCCGAAGCCGTCACCAGCGTGTTCGTCGACCGCGTATTGGGCCTGTACAGTTTGTTCTTGGTCGCCACCGGGGCCATCTTGCTCACCGGCTTCATCCACCAAGGGAACGCCCAAGTGCGCACCATTTGCTACGGCGTGTTCGGCGTGACCGGTGCGGCGACGGTCGGCTTGTTGCTGGCCTGGTTGCCGGACATGACCGGCGGTCGTAGCCTCAAGGCGATCGGCCGCATTCCACTGGTCGGAGGAACGCTCGTCCGGTTGGTCGAGGCCTTCCGCGTGTACGGCAAGCGTCCTGATATCCTTTTCGTGTCGATCGCGATGACGCTGGTTGTGCATACGCTGTTCGCCACGAATATCTACTTCACGGCGACGGGGTTGTTCGACCACGTTCATACATGGCAACGACACATGGTCATGGCGCCGGTGAGTGCGGCGGCGCAAGTGCTGCCGGTGTCGATCGGTCCGGTCGAGTTCATGCTCGATTTCATTTACCGGCTGGTTCCCTTGGCCGACGGCAGCACGGTTCCGGCGGGGCAGGGGCTGGTCGTCGTGCTCACGTACCGCGTGATCTCGCTGTGCATCGCCACCGGCGGCATCGGCTACTACCTGGCCGGTCGTTCCGAGTTTGCCGAAGTGATCCACGAACTCGAAGACGAGACGCCGCAAGACGGTGCCGCCTCGGCGACCTGATCGGTCGATTCCGGAGCGGCGGTTTCCGAGCGGGTCCGAAAGGAGGCGGACGATGAACATCGCCACGATGCGACGGCTCGATCGCCTGGTCGGCGGCATCGGATGCCGCATGCTCACCTGGTGGCGAAAGCTCGTCGATCATCGATCGCTCGCCGAAACGCCGATGCGCATCTTGTTCGTCAAACCCGCCGAACAGGGTGCCACGGTGCTGGCCGAGCGTGCCGTCGACGAAGCCGCCCGCCGCGTCGGACGCGACAACGTCTTCTTTCTCGTGTTCGCCGAAAACCGGTTCGTAATCGACGCGATGCAGCTCGTGCCGCCGGAGAAC
>CAYVVR010000164.1:0-3676 GCA_964454655.1 uncultured Planctomycetaceae bacterium
AATCGGGCGGAGGAAGAGGAAGTTCCATCGCGTCTGGCGGGAAACGCCTAGGTTCCCTAAAATGCGGTTTCGGAACGGAAGTCGGGCCTGCGAGAGAACACCATGCCGTATCGTCGGTTGAACCGAGCCCTGATCGAGACCAGTCTCGAGGTCAAATGCCTCGCGCTGTTCGGTGTTTTCTTGTTGTTGGTGATCTCGGTGAGCGTGCTCTTGTATTGGCGCGTGACCGAGGCGGTCGTTACGCGTCAGAACCCCGATACGGCCCGCTTGCTGGTGGATCAGGTAATGCTCATCAAGCATTACGCCGCCATGGAGCCGAGCAAGGACTTCGTCGAATACCTGACCGGTGTTATCGAGAGCCGGGAGCAGCAGGGATACCGATGGCGGTTCATCCGGCCGCCCGATCGGGCCGCTGCGGCGGGAACCGCCGACGGGGCTCCGCGGGACGAGCTGGAAGCTCGCTTGCTTCAGCATTTTCTCGACCTCGCTGTGAAAGGCGAGGTGCCCGAAGACACGGAAGATTCGCCTCTCTTTGCCGATCGAACGGTGAACAACGGCCAGATGTACCAGTACTATCGGCCGGTGTTTGCCAAAGAGAACTGCGTCGGCTGCCACAATGCACTCGAAGGCCAGGGCTTTGATCCGCTGTCGTCCGGGGGGACGATCGAGCCGTTGCGTCCCGGAGACCTGATGGCGTTGATTCAGGTCTCCATTCCCAACGGTCCGACCCAAGCCGCCGTGATGAAATACTGGAGCATGCTGCTGGCGGTCGCGATCATTACTACGTTTCTGGCGATGATCGCCTTTTACGTGACGATCCGCTATGTGATCGTTCGACCGTTGCGGCACTTGCGGTCGGTGTCCGAGGCGATCACCCAAGGCGACATTTCGAAGCGTGCAAAACTCAACACGCGGGACGAATTCGAATTGCTGGCCAACGCGTTCAACCGCATGTTGGGGCACCTGGTCGCCATTCAAGACGAGCTGCGCGACGTCAACGCCGATTTGGATTTGAAGCTTGACGAGCTGGCGCAACTCAACATGCAGTTGTACGAAATGAACCGCATCAAAAGCGACTTCATGGCGACCATGAGCCACGAGCTGCGCACGCCGTTGAACAGTATCTTGGGGTTCAGCGACGTGTTGGCGTCGATCGATTCTCTCGACGAAAAGCAACGACGTTACGTGCATAACATCCAGCGGTCGGGCCGCATGTTGTTGGAAATGATCAACAACATCTTGGATTTGGCGAAGATGGAGGCCGGCCGCATGGAGATTCGTCCGGCCGACTTCCGAATCGAGCAAGTCGTTCACGCGCAGTGCGACATGGCGAGGCCGCTGTCGGAAAAGAAGAACATCGAGCTGCAAGTCGACATCCAACCGGACCTGCCGCCGTTGTTCCAAGACCAGAATCGCGTGCAACAGATTCTCAACAATCTTTTGTCGAACGCGATCAAGTTTACGCCCGAAGGCGGGCTGATCCGCGTGGTCGTCCGCAAAGAAGGCGACAATCTCGTGCTTCAGGTTTCCGACACCGGCGTCGGCATCGCCGAGGAAGATCGGCAAATCATCTTCGAGAAGTTTCGCCAGGGCCGGACGGCGATGCCCTCGGGCGACGCGATCAAACGCGAGTATCCCGGTTCGGGGTTGGGGCTTTCCATCGTCAAAGAGCTGTGCCGTTTGTTGCACGGCGACGTGACCGTCGAAAGCGAACTAGGCCGGGGAAGTACCTTCCGCGTCGTGTTGCCGTGGAAGCTTGATCCCGAGGCGATCGAGGTGCCGGAGCGACGCGAAGGGTCGGTGCAAGAGCAATTGGCGCGATTCGCCCGCGGCGGTACCCGACCGATGGCCCCGCTCGGCACTTCAACCGCCGATGACCGTTCTGCCGAAGACGAAGTGTGACAGCGACTCTTTCGCTGCTTCGCCCGCACCTTTGGGCCGGGAACAGACGAACACTGCCATTGGGAACATCCGCGAGATGAGCACACACGACGATTCGAAATCGCAGGTCATCCTGTTCACCGACGGCGCCTGTAGCGGTAATCCCGGGCCGGGAGGATGGGCGTTCATCTTACGGCATCCGAAGTCCGGTAAAGAATTGGAGCGTTCCGGGGCGGAGGCCGAAACGACCAATAACCGGATGGAAATGCTGGCGGTCATTCGAGGCCTCGAGGCTTTGCAACGTCCTTGTCGTGTGAAAGTCGTCACCGACAGTACCTACGTGGCCAAGGGAATCGCCGAATGGATGCCGAAGTGGAAAGCCAACGGTTGGCGCCGACGCGTCCGCAATCGCTGGCAACCTGTGGCCAACGAAGATCTGTGGAAACAGCTCGACGCTCTCTTGAACAAGCACGACGTAACGGTGGAGCACGTTCGCGGACACGCCGGACACCCCGAGAACGAACGGTGTGATCAGTTGGCCGTCGCCGCGTACCAAGCACTGCGGTCGTGAATCGCCGCCGTTTTGCCCGATCGCTCGTCAGCCGACGTCTCCCAGGTCCAGCGTCTTGCCGTACCGGGTCAAAACCATCTTCCGCAGCAAGGCGTGTTCCGGACTGCGTAGATCGGGATCTTGCTCTACCAGGGCTTGGGCGTCGCGGCGGGCTTCTTCGGCGACCGGAGCGTCGCGTAACAGGTCGGCGATTCGAAACGGCGGGATTCCGTGTTGCCGTGTGCCGAGGATTTCACCCGGCCCGCGCAAGCGGAAATCGATTTCGGCGAGCTCGAAGCCGTCGGTCGTGGCGACGAAGGCCTTCAAACGCTCTTGCGATTCGGGTGTTTCCGATTCGGCGAACACACCGCAATAGCCGGGGAATTTGCCCCGCGAGATGCGACCACGGAGCTGATGAAGCTGGGCCAGCCCGAACCGTTCGGCGTTGATGATCGTCATGACGGTGGCATTCGGCACGTCGATGCCGACCTCGACGACGGACGTGCAAATCAAAACGTCCAGTTCATGACGATGAAATCGCTCCATGATGTCGGCCTTGTCGGCGGAACTGAGCCGGCCGTGAACAACGCCGAGATCGTAGCCGGCCAATTCACCGTCGCGCAACGAAGTGAAGACACTTTCCACGCTTTCGATCTTGCCCGACTCCGATTCTTCAACCAGCGGGACGACGACGTACGCTTGGCGACCCTTGTCGAGGTTGCGGCGGACGAACCCCCACCATTCTTTTCGTTTTTCAGGTTGAACCAAGTACGTGTGGACGGGTTTGCGGCCGGGAGGGGCATCTCGTAACACCGAGACGTCCAAGTCGCCGAACAAGAGCATCGTCAATGTTCTCGGAATCGGTGTCGCCGTCATGATGAGACAGTGCGGCCGTTGATTTCCGCAACGTAAGGCGGCTCGTTGACGCACCCCGAATTTGTGTTGTTCGTCGATCACGACGACGCCGAGCTTTGCAAACTGCACTTGTCGTTGAATCAACGCCTGGGTTCCGACGACGAGATCGATTTCGCCGGAGGCGATTTCATGAAGCGTTCTCTCGCGTTCGGCGGCAGACAATCCGCCCACCAAGAGTCGTCGCCGGACCTGACTGTGTTCCAGCAACCGGTCGATCGTGCGAAAATGCTGGCGTGCAAGGACCTCTGTAGGGGCCATCAGGGCCGCTTGATATTCGTGGGCTACGGCCGCCAGCATCGCGTAAACGGCGACGACGGTTTTACCCGTTCC
>CAYVVR010000164.1:3686-8088 GCA_964454655.1 uncultured Planctomycetaceae bacterium
GCCTTGCAGAAGCCGGTTCATCGGATGCGGTCTGGCCAAGTCTGCTTTCACCTGTTCGATGACACGGTTCTGCGATTCGGTCAGTTCGAATGGAAAGAGACGGCGAATTCGGGCGTCGATTTTCGGCGTAACTTCAAGCACGGGAGATGCCGTGAGATCGACCGTCCTGCGACGATGAATGGCCATCGCCAGTTGCAGCAGCAACAACTCTTGATACACGAATCGTCGCCGCGCCTGGGCCAAGGTCTCGTACGAATGGGGAAAGTGAATTTCACGTACGGCGCGGTGAATGGAAAAGAGGTCGTGTTCGGCCCGATAGGCGTCGGAGAAGACGTCTTCCAAAAGCGGCGTATACCGAGGAATCGCGGCACGCATGATGCGACGTAAGTGCCATTGCTGCAAGCCCTCGGTCAACGGGTAGATCGGCAGCAGTTCCCCTTGCGGTGCCTGATCGGCGCCCAATGGAATGACTCGGGGATGCGTCATTTCCCACATGAGGCCGTTTCGCTTCGGTTTGCCGACGACCGCCACCCGTTGGCCTGCGTGCAGCTTCCGGCGGATATAGTCTTGGTTGAACCAGATACCGCGGAGGTGTCCGCCTTCTTCGCCGCGAAACAAGACCCCAATCAGCGTGCGACCCGATCGCGTCCGACGTGCTTCCACCTGCTCGACGACGGCCACCACAGTTTGGAGCTTGTCTTCTTCCAAGCGATTAATCGTTCGGCAATCGCGAGTGTCTTCGTAGTCTCGCGGAAAGAAAAAGAGCAAATCGCAGGCCGTACGAATCCCCAGCTTGATGAGAAGTTCCGCGCGCGAAGGCCCGACCCCTTTCAAAAATTGAACGGGCGTGTGCAGGTCGTCGGGCGAATCTCTACGTGAATCCATGCCGCACGATGCATGACGTGGATAGCCGCTTCCAGTCGATTCGACAGCCTGCGGCTACGACGCCTCGGCAATCCGCCACTCGGTGCCGTTGCGCACGACGCGTCGATACAGGCTGTCCCGTTCCACCGGTCGGCGACCGGCTTCTTCGATCAGACCACGTAGTTGGTCGACCGTCAATGCGTCCGGTGCTTCCGATCCGGCCTCGTGGTGGATTTGCTCATGGTACACCGTTCCGTCGAGATCATCGGCTCCGTAAGCCAACGCGACCTGGGCCGTGCCGACACCCAACGAAATCCAGTAGGCTTTGATGTGCGGGAAATTGTCGAGAAACAATCGCGAGACGGCAATCACCCGGAGGTCGTCCAACGAAGTCGATTGTTCCAAGTGGGCGAGCTGGGTCCCTTTCGGGTGGAACGAGAGCGGAATGAACGTCTGGAAACCGCCTGTTTCGTCTTGCAGCTCTCGCAGACGCCGCATGTGGTCGATACGATCTGCCGGTGATTCGATGTGGCCGTACAGCATGGTCGCGTTGCTTTTCAACCCCAGCGCGTGCGCGGCACGGTGCGCCTCCAACCACTGGTCGGCGTCGGCCTTTCCCGGTGCAATTTGCTTGCGAACGTGGGGAGCGAAGATTTCGGCGCCTCCGCCCGGCAGGCTTCCCAACCCGGCTTCGATCAATTGTTCGAGTACCCACCGATACGGCTTTTTCGTGAGGCGGGCAAACCAGACGATTTCCACCGCCGTCCAGGCCTTCAAGTGAAGCCTCGGGAAGGCTTCGTGGATCGTTCGCAAAATATCCAAGTACCACGAAAACGGTTTTTCGGGATGAATGCCGCCTACGATGTGCAACTCGGTTGCGCCGCGGTCAACGGCCGATTGAGCCCTCGCGAGCATTTGGTCGAAATTCAACTCGTAAGCGTCGGCATCGCCGACCTTGCGGCTATACGCGCAAAAGCGGCAACTGTACACGCAAAGATTGCTGGGGTTCAGGTGATCGTTCAGGTTGTAATACGCGATCGGGCCGTGGCGTTCGAGACAGCGTTCTTCGGCCAGCCGCCCCAACGCGTGCAAATCGACGGCGGGCGAAAAGAGGTAGATCCCGTCTTCGACGGACAGCCGTTCGCCGGCGGCGAGTTTCTCGCGTATGGTCTCGAAACGCGTATCGCGTCGCGTCGATGAAAGAAGCATGGATGTCTCCGTTTGTTTTGTTTCCGCCCTTGGGAAGCGAGCGAAACGCTCTGCCCAAATCGTGCCCCTATCGCCAAATTTGCAGCGAAAGTTCCCAGCGTTTATCGGCGATCGTCCTTGCCGCCGGACGTCACAGGAACCAAATGTCCACTGTCCCGATAACTAATACCCCGATGCTGATCACGGCATTCACGTGGAAAAAGGCGACGTTTACCCGCGAGAGGTCGTCGGGACGGACCACGCTATGTTCGTAGACGAGAAGCACCGTAATGATCCCGACACCGATCAAGTATGTCGTTCCCAACAAGGGATACCACAACGGCAGGCTCGCCAACAACGCAACGACGAACGCGTGACACAATGCCGAAAGTCGCAGCGTACGGCGAACGCCCAAGCGTGCCGGAATGCTTCGCAATCGCACCTTGCGATCGAATTCTGCGTCTTGGCACGCATAAATCATATCGAAGCCGGCTACCCAAAACAAAACGGCAAGTCCGAGCACGACGGGGGCCGCGGCCGGTCTTCCCGCAATGGCCACCCACGCGGCGATCGGAGCCAACATCAAGGCCGTCCCCAGCCAGAAGTGCGACAATTCGGTGAACCGCTTCGTGTAGCTATACCCCAACAAGAACAGCAACACGGGAATCGACGCTGCGATCGGCCACCGATTCGGCAAAAAAATGAGAGTCGAGGCGATGAATCCGACGCAGCAAACCACCGTGAACAAAATCACCGTGCCGGGTGAGATCTCGCCGCGCGGCAGATGCCGATTGGCGGTCCGTGGATTCAACGCGTCGTAATGCCGATCGACCAGCCGATTGAAGGCCATTGCGGCACTACGGGCGAACACCATGCACAGCAGAATGCCCACCAAGTCGCGCCACCGAAAAGGGGTTTCGGCCCACGCCATCACGGCACCCAAGAGCGCAAACGGCAAGGCGAACACGGTGTGGCTGAACCGTACGAGTTCTAGAAGCCGGCGAATCGACGCGATCACCTCAGCTCCCCCATCGACGGATCAGGGCGTTTTCGATACCCAGTTGGTCGGCGATTCGGGCGACGACGAAATCGACCAGATCGCGGACACCGGTGACCCCGTGGTAGAAGCCGGGCATGGCGGGCATCACGATCGCTCCCGCTTTCGCCGCCCGCGTCATGTTTTCCAAATGCACGACCGACAACGGTGTTTCTCGCGGAACGAGAATCAACGGACGCCGCTCTTTCATGTGCACTTCGGCGGCACGGTGAATCAGGTTCGTGCCCGTGCCGTGAACGATGGCGGCCAACGTAGCCATCGAGCACGGACAGATCACCATCCCGTGGGTCAAAAATGAGCCGCTGGCGATCGAGGCGGTCAGGCGTTTGTAGTGATGGTAGATGATTTCACCCGGTTCCCCGGTGGAAACATCGAGCACGTTACTCGATTCACTGGACACTCCGGCCAAGCTGCGAATGATCCGCAGTTTCGCATCGTCTGAATCGGGGCCGCGATCCAGAAGCAGCATGCTCGGCTGGAAATTTTCCAAGTCGACTTGCATGTCGAGTTCTTCACGCAAGACGGTGGCTCCCGCCGAGCTGATCGTCAGATGAACGTCGCAGGCCGCCGCCAGTAAGACTTCCGCCAAGCGGATGGCATAAGTTACGCCGCTGGCACCGGTAATCGCCAAGACGACTTGTCGTTTCATTTCGAGCCTATGTATAGGGTTGCGATTCCAAACGTCATGGGGAAAAAGACCGCGGAGTGCAAACCGGCCGCTTCCATTCGTCTGCAAAGTCCCTCGTATTGGGGGAATTCGGAGACGCTTGCAGGCAAATAATTGTAGGCCGAGTAACGATTGCCCGCCAACGCTTGACCGATTCGCGGTAACACCCGATGGAAGTACCACGCATAAAGCTTACCGAGTACCCCGCGAGGAAGGGTGAATTCGAGGATGGCCACCTTTCCACCCGGCTTGGTCGTCCGCACCATTTCGGCTAATCCGGCGTCGGTATCGGCCACGTTGCGCAGACCAAAAGCGACGCAGACGAGGGCGAACGTGTCGTCGGGGAAAGGTAGTTGCAGTGTATCGGCCTCGAGCCAAGCGATCGGTTCACATCGTTGCTTTAGGGCTTTTCGACGCCCGATTGCCAGCATGGGGCGACAGAAATCGGTCGCGACGATCCGGCGCTTGCCGCGAAATCGGCGATTCAGGGCGAACGACAAATCGCCGGTGCCCGCGCACACGTCGAGGATCGGGCCCTCGGGCAGAGGGAGGACCCGGCCGGCCGTCCGCCGGCGCCAGTAGATATCGACGCCCGCCGAAAGCAAGTGATTCAGAAAGTCGTATCG
>CAYVVR010000165.1:0-7994 GCA_964454655.1 uncultured Planctomycetaceae bacterium
ACGTAGGTCAATGCGGCGGCGTTCAACACGCGATTCACGTACACCATGTCGCTCGGCGGAACGATCCCCAACGCCACCAACTGTGTTTTCGCTCGTGAACTGGCGTTGAATTCGACCGGCAAGTTGACCAATTGGAAGAACACCACCGCCGAAAACAGAGCCAAGCCGGCCAGCAAGAGCGGTTGGAAGCTGAAGATCAACCCGACGAGGAACAACAAGATACCGATGTTGCTGCCGAATCCCGCCAGCGGGACGGCCGCGTTGCGGACGACCAACGGCAGGTAGCTGCGGGCATCTTGGATTGCGTGTCCGGCTTCGTGGGCGGCGATTCCGACCGCTGCCAGCGAACGGCCGTTGTACACGTCGGGACTCAATCGCAATACCTTCGACCGCGGATCGTAATGGTCGCTTAGGAATCCGCCGACCATTTCGACGCCCACGTCGTGCAGTCCTGCCGATTCGAGAATGTGCTTAGCCGCCGCGGCCCCACTGAGTGGTGCCGGAACCCGCGACGCCTTCGCGTACGCGCTTTTCACCATGAACTGGGCCCATAGTCCGAGCAACAAGGCGGGCCCGATGATGATGAAATACATCGGATCGAAAATGAACATCGTTCGTTCCGCTTCCTTTTCTTGGGTGATCGGTATCCGTTCGGTTCGACGTCCCGTCCTGCCTGTTCGTTACACGATTTCGGACGGCCGAGTGCGATTCTTTGGCCCGAGGCCGAGGTGCCCTACCGTCCCATGACGAGTCCGGGCGACACGTCTTTCAATTATACCGCTTTTGCAGCGTGGAAGTTCGGGGGACGTCTTGCCTGCTTATTCGTTGCCCGGCGGAAAGAATTGTTGCCGAGCCTGGACGGCGTCTGTCCACGCTGTTCGCAGGAAGCAGCGAGAGAACCGAGAACACTTGAAAAGCGAACGAGCCTCGGCACCGGCAGCGGAAGAAAACGCGGTGCGAGGCTCGCCGGACTGGTCACGCTATCGGCCGCAAAAGGACATCGGTAACGCTACAAATCGGTACTTGCCTAGCCGAGCAAACGGTCGTCGTGTTTCGTGGGGACGGGCGGCGAATCTATTCCCGGTAACGCGGGCCGGTGTAGGCAAAGTGCATCGCCGGGGGCGTCGGACGGTGAGGCGGCTCGGCAAGCCGATACGCGACACGCGAACAAGGGCATTGCGAATCGCAACGACCGGTTACCAACGGAGGGGACGGGCGGAAGGTGGAGGGGACGGTTCGCGACGGAGCCGAACTACCGTCGACGGGATCGGTTGTGCGAGATTCGGGACTCATGACTTACGCAACTCCAAAAACAAACGAGGGGAGGTTCGGATTCCCGTTGAGTAGGAATCCACAAGCGGCGGCTGCGGGTGGGATGCATTGATGGAGGAGACTTTCAACCTTCGCACTCCAAGCCAACGTCGCAGCGAACTATTTGTCAATTTATTTCAGGGGCAACCGGCAAAAATACGCCCAAATGGCGAGGTGGTGACTGAGGTTTACGCCGGTCGTTTCGTCGTTTCCCCCACGTTGGGATGCCATCCGAAGTCTATTTGGGGGCAACCGGTCCGCGGGGGAACATGAAATGGGGCGGCTCGCAACACGATCGATCGGCCGAAGACGAACGCGATTCGATCTTCGCCGCCGTGCCGGCGTGCAGAATTGGCATCCGGCGGTCACCCGGTTTATGATGAACAACGGCACGAATGGTTGCGGTCGGGGCTGTTTCCCTCCAATGCCCGGTGGTTCGACCGCGAGGCCGTGTCGCTGCTTGCCTTTCGCTCGTATCGGCTTGATCGGCCGTTCGAGCGCCGAACAAACCGTCCCCATCCTCGGCTTTCCTGTCATATCCGTCAGACGGAAGGAGTGTTTCATGCGCCGGTCCGACATGATTTCCCGTCGTAACGTGCTGAAGGCGGCGGCCGCGGTTGCTGCGGCCCCGACGATCATTCCGGCTACCGCGTGGGGGACGGAGGAAAAGGCCCCGCCGAGCGAACGCGTCACCCTAGGCCACATCGGCGTCGGTGGTCGGGGCGGCGGCTTGTTCCGCGGCTTCCAGTCGTGCAAAGACGCCCAGTCGGTCGCGGTGGCCGATTGCTACAAAGATCGTCGCGAGGCCAGGGCGAAGGCGATCGGCGGAAAGGCCTACGCCGACTTTCGTGAGTTGCTCGCCCGCGACGACATCGATGCGGTCGTCGTCGCCACGCCCGATCACTGGCACGTGCCGATTGCGATCGCAGCGGCAAAAGCCGGGAAGGATGCCTACGTCGAAAAGCCGTTGGGGGTGAGCGTCGAACAAGACCTCGTGTGCCGCAAGGTGTTCCAAGAGACGGGCCGCATCTTCCAGTACGGTACCCAGCAGCGGAGTATGGCGCACTGCCGGTTCGGGTGCGAGTTGGTTCGTTCGGGCAAGATCGGTGAATTGAAAGCCCTTGAAGTGGTGGCTCCCGACGGCGGCGCGGGCGGTTCGACCGAACCGACCGATCCCCCGCCGACGCTCGACTACGAGATGTGGATCGGTCCCGCCCCGATGAAACCGTACACGGCCGACCGTTGCCATCCGCCCGGCACGTACTGGATCTATGATTACTCGATCGGATACCTGGCCGGTTGGGGAGCTCATCCGCTCGACATCTTGATTTGGGGCTGCGATGCCGACTTGGCCGGGCCGATGACCTTCCACGCCAAGGGCGTCATTCCCGACAAGGGCTTGTACGACACCGTGATTCATTGGGACGTCACCGTCGAGATGGGCAACGGCTTGACGATGACCTTCAAGCCCGGCCGCGACAGCACGAAATTCATCGGGACCGAAGGTTGGGTCGAGATTTGGCGGGGCGGTATCGATGCCGAACCGAAGTCGCTGCTCGATTTGAAACTGGGACCGGACGACTTCCATTATCCGGTCAGCCCGCGGCACGATCAGAACTTCATCGATGCCGTTAAATCGCGCAAGCCGGCCATCACGACGATCGAAGAGGCCGTCCGTTCCGACATCATCAGTCATATGTGCGATATCGCCGTGCGGACGGGCCGGCCGATTACGTGGGATCCCAAGAAAGAAGCGATCGTCGGCGACGAAGAGGCGTCGAAGATGCTTCACCGCGACATGCGGGCACCCTGGACCTTGGAAGGGTAACACCCGCAATAGCACCAAGGACGATCGCCGGTTTTTCCTGCGATAACCGGCGACGTTTGCGAATCGCCGAAAGAAACGCGGCAGCCGAACGAAATACCCGTCTCGGCTGCCGTTTTGTCGTTGGAAACCGGCACCGGCGAGGTTTGCCACGCAACGGGGCGGAAGGTCCGAGCGGAAACCGCAGCTGTTGCGTCGCGGTTCGGCGCTCTGGTCAAACCGGGCGTGATGGGCAACACTAACGGGTTTGGCAACCATCTGTTGTTATTGCGAACGACGTGATCGGCGCGTGATAAGCAAACGGCCGGCGGTGCGCCGACAAGACGCCGACGACATTCCGATTGGATACAGCCGAGACGATGGAAAACCTGCTTTCGATCCACTGGTGGCACTGGGTGGCGTTCCTCGGCCTGGTAATCGCTTTGTTGTTGGCCGATTTGATTATCTTTCATCGCCGTAACGAGCGTCCTTCGTTGCGGCAAGCCGCCTGGTGGAGCTTCGTTTGGATCGCCTTGGCGTTGGCATTCAACGCCTTCGTGTGGTGGTGGGGATGGTACCAGCACGGAACCTCGGAGGCGGGCGTCAAATTCCTAACCGGCTACGTTGTCGAGAAATCGCTGTCGGTCGACAACTTGTTCGTGTTCGCCGTCATTTTCCAGTACTTCGGCATCGATTTGCGCTACCAGTATCGCGTGCTGTTTTGGGGCGTGTTAGGCGCGATCGTCATGCGGGGGATTTTCGTGCTTGCCGGAGTCGAGCTGATTCGCGCGTTCGACTGGGTGATGGTCGTGTTCGGGCTCTTCTTGGTGTACACGGCGATCAAGTTGGCCTTCAGCGACGATGAACAGATCGACCCCGAAAAGAATTTCATGCTGCGCATTGCCCGCCGATATTTTCGAATGACCGGCGAACTGCACGGCGAACGCTTCTTCGTGCGACAAGACGGGCTGTGGTATGCAACACCCCTGTTGCTGGTGTTGCTCGTCATCGAAAGCAGCGACGTGTTGTTTGCGGTGGATAGCGTTCCGGCCGTGTTGGGCGTTTCTCGCGATCCGTTCATCGTGTATTCATCCAACATTTTCGCGATCTTGGGGTTGCGGGCACTCTATTTCTTGCTGGCAGGAATGCTTGACCGATTCGAATACTTGCAGTTCGGGTTGAGCGCCGTGTTAGGATTCATCGGTGTGAAGATGGTGGGTGAATACGCGGCCGAAAAATGGTTCGGGCATCATGGGCACCTGATCGGCCCGTGGTGGTCGTTGGCGATCGTAGGAGGCATCTTGACGCTTTCCGTGTTGCCCGCCTTTTGGAAGCGAGACGCCTCGACCGCCGCCCCCTCGGAACCGGGCAATGAGAAATAACGAAGCACGGAGGAGAAACGAAAGACGATGACCGAGCATGTGATTCGTTTGCGTCGCCCGTGGCAAAGGTTGCGACTGCCAACGGTCGGGGCCTGGCGACGCGTGTTTCATCGCCCGACCGGCTTGGAGCCTTCGGAGCAGGTGCGTCTCCAGTTGATGCGGCTGGACGGTTGCGGCACGATTTGGCTCAACGGCAAGCCGTTGGGACGCTGGGGGGCCGACGAGGATGCCTGGGAACAAGAGGTGACGGCACGTCTCGAACCCGAGAACGCGTTGCTCTTGGTGATGACGTCCGACCAAAAAGCGTCGCCGTCGGGGAAGACGTCGGCCTCGGATCCGAATGCCTTTTTGCAGTCGTTGGGATTGTCGGCCGAGAAAGCCTCGGCCGAGCTGGTGGACATGTACGCCCGGCTCGATCAACTGGCGGCCGCACTCGCCGCATCGCCGGTTTCAGATTCGGGCGGCTTGTACTCGTGGTTGCAAGTAGACGAGGAGCCCGCCGACGTTCGGATCGTCATCGGTTCGACGTAACCCCCCATCGGGGTGTGTCTCGGCTTGCCAATCGGTCGCCGGAAATCTACGGTGAATTGAGGGGCGTCGAATCGCCGAAAGATGCACGGTGGACCGTTCGTTCGGGGCCGCGCGGCGGATTCGGCCTTCCGACCGGTCGCTCGGACCGGAAATGCAAAGGGGGCAATGGATCGGGGATGAACACATGCTGACCGTCAACGTACGGATCGCGGTTTTGGGCTGCCTGCTTGTTGTCGCGGGCATGGTGCGCACCGGCTGGTCCCAGACGCCGCCGAGCAATGAAGTGTCGGGGCTTGCGGCGGCGGCTGCGATCGAGTCGGCGATGGTGCAGGCAATCGCCCGTGCCGAAAGGTCGGTGGTCGCAATCGCCCGCGTTCGGAACAACGTAGGAACGAGCGTCTTGGGACTCGAACCGCGTCCGGATCCCTTCGGGGGGGCGGCCCGGTTGCCGACACCGGCCCAACCGACCGATCCCGATTTTCAGGCGGGCGATTATCTTGCGGGCGTGGTCATCGATCCGCGGGGCCTGATTCTGACGACGTATCGCGGCCTCGGCGAAAACTACGATTACTACGTGACGACTCACGATCGCCGCGTGTATCGCGCGTGGATCAAAGGCGCCGATCCGCGTAGCGACCTTGCCGTGTTGCAAATCGATGCGAGCAACCTCGCTCCGATCCGTTTCGGCAATGCTTCGACGCTTCGCAAAGGACAAATCGTGATCGCCTTGGGAAATCCCTTTGCGATTGCACGCGACGGGCAGGCGTGTGCCTCGTGGGGGATCATCGCCAATTTGGGCCGCAAGGCACCACCGCTTCCCTCGACCGAAGAGCCGACCGGCAAGCCCACGCTGCATCACTTCGGTACGTTGATCCAGACCGATGCCAAGCTGAGCATGGGAACCGACGGCGGCGCCCTGATCAATCTCAAGGGGGAGATGGTCGGGCTGATGACCTCGCTGCCCGCGGTGGCCGGGTTCGAATCGGCCGCGGGGTACGCGTATCCGGTCGACGAGACGTTCTTGCGGGCGGTGGATCGGCTGAAACGAGGCGAAGAAGTCGAGTACGGTTTCTTGGGCGTTCAGCCTGAAGACCTTTCTCTGGACGAGCTCGTTCGAGGGATGCACGGCATTCGTGTCGACCGGGTCGTACCGGGGGCGCCCGGCGATCGAGCGGGGCTGCGGCCGCGGGACGTGATCCTTCGCGTCGACGGTGAACCGATCTACGACAAAGACGGCTTGGTGCTGGCCGTGGGGCGTCTGCCGGTCGACAAACGGGTCGACTTGGACGTGCAGCGGGAAGACCGCGTGGTGAAGGTTTCCGCTCGCCTGACGAAATACCCGGTTCGCGGCAAGGCGATCGTCACCGTGCCGCCTCGCCGGTGGCGCGGCATCCAAGTCGAATACACGACCGCGATGCTTGATTCGGAAGAGATCGGCTTGTGGGGATTGCCGTTGGACCGCGACGCCGTTTTCGTCGTCGATGTCGAACGCGATAGTCCGGCCTGGAAGGCCGGCTTGCGTCGCGGCATGCTGATCGAGTCGGTGGACGGTCGACCGGTGCGTACTCCCAAGGAATTCTTTGCGCTGGTTCGCGGAAAGAAAGGCGAGGTCGTTCTAGGGCTGGTCGACGACGGTTCTCGCGATTTTCAACCGACGCGACGTGTGCCCGCCCCCTAGAAAAACGTTCCCGGAGCCGCTGCTCGTTTTTCGGTTGCGTCGTTGGAGCGGTCGTTTCGGGGCGGATCCCGAATTTCGTCTCACTTTTCAGGCTTGTCGGCAGCCGATATGATGAGAAATTCGGCTGTCTTGCGTCCCGTCGATAGAATCGTGTGCGCCCGTACGTGACGTCTCGGGCAGGTGGACGCCTTTCTTCCGTTTTCCTGCGAGCAGGTCGGAATCTGATCATGAAAACCGACGAATTGCGTGAAAAATACTTGCAGTTTTTCGAATCGAAGGGATGTGTGCGTCGGCCCAGCGACGTGCTTGTCCCGCGTTGGGATCCTTCCGTGCTGTTCACGCCGGCCGGGATGAACCAATTCAAAGACCACTTCCTGGGACGCTGCAAGCTGGAATTCACGCGGGCGACCACCTGCCAGAAGTGTTTGCGGACGGGCGACATCGAAAACGTCGGACGCACGGCCTACCACCACACCTTCTTCGAAATGCTGGGAAATTTCAGCTTCGGCGACTATTTCAAACGCGAAGCGATTCTGTGGGCCTGGGAGTTCTTGACCGACAAGAAGTGGTTGGGGCTGGATCCCGAGCGGCTCTCGGCGACGGTGTACTTGGACGATGACGAGGCGGCTTCGATCTGGATCGATGAGGTCGGTCTACCGCCCGAAAAGGTCGTCCGCATGGGTGAGGACGAGAACTTTTGGCCTGCCAACGCGCCGAGCCAAGGCCCCGACGGTGTTTGCGGTCCGTGTTCCGAAATTTACTACAAGACCGACCACGGCGAAGTCGAAATTTGGAACCTCGTGTTCACGCAGTACAACCGGGTCGGTCCGCCGCCGAACAACTTGCGACCGTTGCCCAGCCGCAACATCGATACAGGCATGGGCTTGGAACGGACGGCGGCCGTGCTCCAGGGAGTCGAATCGAATTTCCATATCGATATTCTTTTGCCGCTGGTCGAAACGGCCGCCGACGTGTGCCGCGTGAAATACGACCCGGCTTCGGACGACGGACGGCGACTGCGGCGAATCGCCGACCACGTTCGCGCGTGCACGTTTGCGATTCACGAGAACGTGACGCCCTCGGCCAACAAGCAGGGCTACGTCATTCGGCGCCTGTTGCGTCGGGCGCTTTTGGACGGACACCGCTTGGGCGTTCGGGATCCGTTTTTGTTCCGATTGGT
Organism: uncultured Planctomycetaceae bacterium; assembly: GCA_964454655.1. Classification (GTDB taxonomy): domain Bacteria; phylum Planctomycetota; class Planctomycetia; order Pirellulales; family Thermoguttaceae; genus CAYVVR01. The sequence goes on from CAYVVR010000165.1 coordinate 7,887, forward strand.
GCCCAAGGTCGCCGAGTTGATGAAGAATCCGTATCCGGAGCTCGGCGAGACGATCGAACGGGTCAGCAACGTAATCAAGGCCGAAGAGGAGAACTTCCTCGGCGTCAT
>CAYVVR010000166.1:0-4238 GCA_964454655.1 uncultured Planctomycetaceae bacterium
CGGCCGCGGGCGCTCGTCCATCCGCCCTTCGATCAACGGCATCAAATTTACCCCCTCGTAAGGTCGATCTTCCGGCATTTCGAGGCCGACGGCGGCAAGAATCGTCGGAAAGTAATCACTCGTCACGCAGGGAACATCCACCCGTCGCGGACTCGTGACTTTTTCCGGCCAAACCAATAAGCCCGGCACACGAACGCCGCCTTCGTACAGGGATCGCTTCCGTCCGCGGAAAGGCCCGGCCGTTCCTTGTGATCGGCCGCTCGGCCCCGGATTTCCCTCGGGACCGTTGTCGGAGCAAAACCATAGCATCGTATCGTCTGCGACGCCGAGCTCGTCGAGCTTGCTCCGCAACCTGCCGATCTGTTCGTCCATGGCGGTGATCACGGCGTAGTAGTGCTGCTCGTTTTCGGAGCAATCCTTGTACAAGGCCCGGTACTCGGGACCGCCCACAACCGGTTGATGCGGCGCATGGAACCAAATGACGGCGAAAAACGGCGTTTTTTCGGCAACGGCCTTTTCAATGAACGGTAACGCCCGATCCATGATGATTTTCGAGTCGCAGCCGGTCAGCGGCCCTTTCACGTTCTCGCCGTTGTGCCAGTACAAGGCGCGGGAATCCCAAGGCATCGACTTCGCCAGATGGGAGTTTTCGGGGGCGTAGGGATCCCAGGTAGCCACGGCAAACTCGGTGCTGAACCACTCGTCGAAGCCGTTCATCCCAGGCGTGGAATAGTGCAGCTCGGGGTGTCGTCCGGGACCTTTTCCCGAATAGTCCGGCGACAATGTTCCCAAGTGCCATTTCCCGAAATGGCCCGTCGCATAGCCCTGCGTCTTCAGGACCTCGGCCAGACAGATCTCTTCGGCTTTCAGGTGCCCGGCGTTTGCGGTCGGTATCCCGTAACGATAGGGATGCCTTCCCGTCAGGCACGATCCACGAGTCGGGCTACAGACCGACGAACCGGCATAAAACCGATCGAATCGCAAGCCTTCCCGGCTCATTCGATCGAGATTTGGCGTTTTCAGCACGGGATGACCGTTGTAGCCGGTGTCGCCCCAGCCCAGATCGTCGGCCATCATCAGGATGATATTGGGACGTTCCGATGCCCGGCATCGGCTGGTGGGCACGAAAACGGCCGAACAAAGGACGAACACAGCCAGTTGTACGCTTACCGGTCCAAAAGCTATTCGACTCATGGGAATCCCCAAATCGCTCGAGAAACCCGCCGATCCCTTGACCAAAGACGAGGAAGACGACAGATCGTGTGATTGCTGCGTATCTAATTATGCTCTGATGAAGGCTAAGTGCACGGTTTTTGTAAAAACGCGACAACTGCGAAAGATAGGGCACACGAAACCCGCTCTTCTGCTGCGCGCACGCTGTCGTGCCTGCGATTCCCCGGGCCTCCGCCGGATGGGCACGCTCGGGTGTCGCGCTGGCCCCCCCAAAGGCCGTGCGGCCGCACGCGGCGATTTCGGCAATTACGACGCATGGTGAGAGTGGGATTTCTTGGCCACCCACGATCGCCGGTGAAACATTTGGTATCCCGACGGCACGAAGGAACTGTAACCCCACGACGAGACCCCCACGTGTTTTGGGTTCTAGGCCACCTTGTCGGGTATCGCACTGTGATAGAGCGATTCCTAGGGCACACCCCAAACACGTGGGAGGCGATCTTGGGCGGTCACGTCGGAGGATGCATCCCAAAATCGGCGCCGTACGTCTGGGTTACCCACCCCCGTGCGACGTGCGGTTCTTGAGTAACTCCCTTTCTCCCAAGGGGTTATACAAATGAGGAGAGGGGGCTTTTCAGCCCGGGGTGGGAATGCTAATATTTTCAATGTAACGACCAGCGGGAACCGTCGATCGATGGTCCGCAGTCGAAGCGCACCCCTAGCTCAATTGGATAGAGCATCGGTCTACGGAACCGAAGGTTGCAGGTTCGAGCCCTGCGGGGTGTGCTTCTTTTTTGCGCACCGGCGACTTGGTGAGGCTTTCTCGGCCGTGCCGTTCCGTCGATGTTCGGCAGGGTATGGTCTTCGACGGCCGATTGCGCCGGCACGTTCAGGTAATCGCCGGGGCAGCGTCCGCGGACGATCGCCCATTACTCGCTATTGGGCGTGTGCTGCCGCAAGTAGGCATTCACATCGCGAAAGGCCGCGTTCAGTTCCGGCCGGGGAACTAGCCCGCGGTCGAAAATGCCCTGCTTGACGCCCGACTGGCGGAAGCCCGGATCGGAGTCGACCGGGTTGCACCAGAAGATTCCCAAGATGTACGGCGTTTGCAAGGCGTTGCGGACGTATTCTGCGTACGATTTTCCCGCCTCCGCCGGTGACTCGGCGAGCTTCCAGCCACGCACTTGTTTGCCCGGGTCTTTGAATCGGATCGCAAAATCACAGATCAGGATCGGCTTTCGGCTCAGGCGATGAATGCGGTCGAATTCTTGCCTGGGAAAACCGGGCTGGAACGGCGGTTGAATCGCCACGGCGTCCACCCAGGGGAGCATCTCTTCCAGTACTTCGGGGCTGATCGTGTTGAAAGCAAAGCGGTCGCCGAAGATCAAATGATGCGGATCGTATTTTCTGTTTGCTTCGCCGAGCACCCGAAAATATTCTCGGGCGATGCGTCGTAAAAATGCCGCGTCTCGCGCTGCGTCATCGCCGTTCTTCCAGTTTTCGAGGAACGCGGCGTAGGCTTGTCGCCCCGGCGATTCGGGCGGCAATTCTCGTATGTACTGAACCCAGTTTTGGCCGGTGGGGTTTTTGAGCGGCCATGCCCCCAAGTCGGTCCAGCAATAGCCGATCAGGTTTTTGTTGTCGCGGTTGGCCAAGCACATCGACCGAACCTGAGCGGTAAGTTGCTCTTGGACGTCTGGATCGAAGATATCGACGTAGTGAAAACTGCCGTCCGACATGCGATACATCGAAATCGGCAGCAGGTTGCGTCCTTCGAGGTAGGGCAGATCGTTCTTGAGCTCGTCGGGACAGCCGTAACCGTAGGCATTGAAGCCCAGTTTTTTGCATGCTTCGGCAATCGCAAAAACGCTTTCCTCGTGTCCATGGCCGATGTGCGTCACGCCGTGTGCGAAGAATGGTTTTCCCTCGCTGTCGACTAGCCACGATCGTTCGTTGATCTTTTCGATCCGAATGGCCGGTTTTTCTTGTGCTGTTACGGCAGAAGTCGTCGCCCCGAATGAGACGACACATACCAGTAACGTAAAACCAAGGCGCATGATCGGGTTCCCCCGTGAATCGTTGGTTGCGGCCGAACAGCAGCCGCCGGAGCGGCCGGAAGGACAGCGTACTTTTCCTGTTTTTACAAGTCAAACAGGCGACACGGTCTCATCCTTCCTATTTTACCCATATCACCACACCGCGATTTGAGTTGGGAAGAATGAGGTACGTTCTCGGATTCGTATTGTGGGGTTTCTTGCGGGCGGGGTAGAATTCGGCAGTTTCCTCAATGGGATCGGCATATTCAGGGATGGACTCGACAAGGGGGACGGGATGTCCCAACGCCGCGAATTCTGGTTGTCGCCTCCGCTGGAGGCGATGGTTTGGGCTGCCACCCGAATGCCGGGGTTGACCGTGGCCCTCTCGCTGGCTCTGGCTGTATTGTCCGTAGCCGCCGCCTATCGGTTCCTCGATTTTCACACGAGTCGGGCCGATCTACTCAGCCCTCGCAGCGAATACCATCAACGTTGGCTTCGGTACACGAAGGAATTCGGTACCGAGGAAGACGTGTACGTCGTGGTCGAGGGCCCTAATGCCGAATCGATCACGGTGGCGTTGGACGCCGTTGCCGAACGCTTACGGCAACACGACGACCTGTACTGCATGGTACTCGAAAAGGTCGACCTCGACCGGCTTGAACGCAAAGGGCTTTACTATCTCGATCAAGATCAATTGCGTGACTTGGCCCGACAAGTCGACTCGACATTACCGCCCGACGGAAATTGGAACAACCGGTTCGACTTGGGAGGAACGCTGGTTCGTGCGGCATCGGCCTTGGCACGATATCCCAATGCCGCAGCCGGCAGCAGTCGGTTCGCCGAACTCGAACGGCTCACCGACGAACTGACGTCCCTTCTCGACAAGCCTTCCCAATCGCAGCAGGCGGAAGGGTTGCCGATCGATGCTGTTACGGCCATCCGCCCGCCGGCCATCTCCGAGCGATTCCTGAGCGACGACGGCAAGCTCGGGTTGTTGATGCTTCGCTTCCAGCCTGACGATCGCAAGAG
>CAYVVR010000166.1:4248-7980 GCA_964454655.1 uncultured Planctomycetaceae bacterium
CACCCAACTCAATGCGATTTTGAAGGAAGTCGAACAAGCCAATCCCTCGTTGACGATCGGGGCGACCGGATTGCCGATTCTCGAATACGATGAGATGCAAGCGAGCAACACGGCGCAGACGGCCGCCGTCGCAGCCCTGTTCGGTGTAGCGATCGTGTTCTATGCAGGTTTCGCCGGCTGGCGACATCCCACGCTGATCGCGATCTCGTTGGTGACGGCGGTCGTGTGGACGCTCGGCTTCACGACCGTTTCCGTCGGCCATTTGAACATTCTCACCAGCGCCTTCGGCGCCATGCTAATCGGATTGGGCGATTACGGTGTACATTACGTGGCCCATTACCTGGCGATTCGGCCTCAAACACGCTCCGTCGACGAAGCACTGCTGGAAACGGCTCGCACGGTCGGCCCGGGCATTGCGGTCGGCGCCTTCACCACGGCCGGCGCCTTTTTGGCTGCGGCATTCACCGATTTCCTGGGAATCGCCGAACTGGGGATCATCGCCGGGGTCGGGATTCTGCTTTGTTGGGCGGCAGATATGACCATGCTACCGGCCATGCTCAAACTGATCGATCGACGGCGCAAGAATCCGGTCGGTGATCCGCTGGTCGATCTGGGAAGCTGGTTTGCCCCCTTGACGGCCTTGCCTCGCTTGACGGTGGTTGTAGGAGGTTTGGCCACGGTCATGTTGATGGTCGGAATTCCATTAATTCGCTACGACTACAACCTGCTTCGCCTACAGCCGGAAGGCATTCCCAGTGTTGCGTGGCAGGAGAAGCTCGTCGAAAAGATGAATACGAGCGCTTACTTCGCGTTGTCTATCGCCGACGACGCGACGGATGCCGAAGCACGCGAGAAGCAGTTCGCGGCCCTGCCGAGCGTTTCACGCGTCGAATCGCTGGCGGCAGCCGTTCCAAAAGACGCGAAAGACAAGCAACCGATCATCGCCCATCTCGCCGAGCGCTTGCAAAGTGTGCCGGACGATCCACCCGCCCCGCCGGTCGCGCCGCGTCGCGAGGTTCTTACGGCAGTGCACATCCTCGCCGCCGCAGCGACCACCGGTGCAAACAGCGACCCGGCAATGGGCCATCTTGCTGCGAAATTGCAGCAATTGGAAGCGACGATCGGCCGCATGTCGGAGGACGACTACCACGCGGCGCTCGATGCCGGTCAACGGCGCATCGCCCTTGCTGCGTGGACGGCCATGCGAAAACTCCGAGATCACGCGTCGGTTGAACCACCGCGTTTGGACGATCTACCGGAATCGCTTGTGCGACGGTTCGTCAGTCCGCGGGGAAAGCATTTGGTGCGGGTGTACTGTGCGGGAGACTTCTGGGATCACAAGGTGATGGAGCAGTTCGTGCATCAATTGCGCTCCGTCGATCCCGAAGTGACGGGGAATCCCTTACAGATCTACGAAGCGTCGCACCAAATGAATCAAAGCTACCTCGACGCGGCAGGATACGCTTTGGTTGCAATTCTCGTCATCTTGCTGATCGATTTCCGGCGAATCTCGGATGTCATGCTCGCAATGCTGCCCTTGGTCGTCGGGGGAATCGCGTTGTTCGGGCTGATGGGGCATTTGGGAATACCGTTCAATCCGGCCAACATGATCGTGTTGCCGTTGATCTTGGGAATTGGAATCGACAACGGCGTTCACATCGTGCACGACTACCGACGATGCCGCCATGCGTACAGTGGCCCTTCGGTGTCGACGCTTACCGCCGTGATGGTGAACTCGCTGACGACGATGGTCGGCTTCGGTGCCTTGATGTTGGCGTCACACCGCGGCTTGCAAAGCCTCGGGCGCGTATTGACGCTTGGAATCGCAACGTGTTTGACGGCCTCGCTTTTGTTACCGGCTTTATTGGTGTGGCATCGCTTGCGAAAGCATCGCCCGGGAGGTGCGCAAACCGCAGCCGTCGACGACGACTTGCTGTCGGGCTTGCCGCTGCCGGATGTACGCTCGCATCGCGAAGCCGCCTGAGGCCGGCGGCGTCCACCAACGTCATTCACCCGGCGTGCCGTTTTCCGCCCGACGATTGGCGGCCAGTTGTCGTGCGACGCGCACCAGCAAGAATAGCGCGGTCAGCGGAAGGACGATGAAGACAACTGCCTTTCCCATAAGATCGGCCGTCGTTTCACGACCGACGGCACGCAATACCACGTACGTTGTGTAGATGACGTAGTAGCCGAATAGACCGGCACCTTCGATCCGACTGAGTTTCTTTCCCACGAAGAAAAGCGGCAGACAAACGACGCCCACGCCGACCATCACCGGCAAATCGAAGGCAATTGACTCGTGGGGCACTTGGATGCCGTTCGGCGCGACGACGGCACCGATTCCGAGAACGGCGAGAATATTCCACAGATTGCTTCCCACGATATTGCCGACGGCAATGTCGCGCTCTTTTCGAATGGCAGCCATGACCGAGGTGGCCGCCTCCGGCAGTGACGTACCCGCCGCAACCACGGTCAGCGATACGACCAGTTCGCTGACGCCTAGTTTCAACGCCAATTCAACGGCACCGTTAACCAACATACGTGCGCCGATCACCAGCAGCACCAGCCCCAATAGCAACAGGCCGATGCATATGGCAATACCTCGCACGCCTTGCGGGACATTCTTAACCGGCATGTCTTGCTGTTGTATTTTGCCCACTCGTCGCCCGTCGACTAGCGAATAGGTGACGTACGCGATGAGTCCGCCGACCAAAATCACGCCGTCAATGCGGCTCAAGACGCCGTTGAGCGCCATGAGATAAACTCCGATAGACGCCGCGATCATCAAAGGAGTGTCGCGGCGCAACACCTGACCGGAGATCGCCAACGGCGCTGCCAGTGCCGAAAGTCCTAGCACGAAGAGTACGTTGAAGATGTTGCTGCCGACGGCATTCCCCAGCGCCACGCTTCCGTAACCCCGAGCCGCGGCATCGACCGAAATGGCGATTTCAGGCGCACTGGTTCCGAAAGCGACGACCGTCAGCCCCACTACCAAGGCCGACACTTTCGCCGCAAGCGCCAATCCCGAGGCGCCGCGAACCAACAAGTCCGCCCCCAAGATCAGCAGAGGAACACCGACGATCAACAGAAATGCAGGCCACATAGACACGATCCTTGCCGGGGAAAAGCCGAACGAAACAGAAGCGCCAAGGGCGAGATTCTACTCAAAGGCGCCCCAACTGATCAATCCAGGCACCGATTCGGGCATCGAGACCGGCGTCGTCTTGAAGCGTCAACAAAGAAACCGCGGCAGGCGTTTTCTCAAGCAACGATCGAACCTTGTCGCCGTTCGCCTTTTCCGGCAAAACCAAAAGTAGCCGCGGTGTGTCGCCGGGGCGGCTGGCCGGAATAGCAAGTGCCCCCTGCGGTCGCGCGACGATAATCCCGTCGATTTCCGATATGCGATACCCGATTTGCAGGGCAACCGTTGCCATCTTGTTCTCACCGGCGATGGCCACGCGGTACGGATCGATGGGATGTCGCCGCCTCAACCATTCGATCGTGTGACTCAAGATTTCCAGGTCGCCGGCACGAAGCGGCAGGTGGTCTCCCACACCAACCGCCAAGAGAATCAAATCGTGTTGCGAGGCGATCGCTTCCCAATCGTGACACAACGATTCGAGTGTATCCGAATCGGCCGACACCAAAACCAGGACGCCGCATCGTTTCGGGCGGTCGCCGCGTTTGGGGATGAAGCCGACGATGGGAAGCCGCCCGCCGGCGGCATGGATC
>CAYVVR010000167.1:0-236 GCA_964454655.1 uncultured Planctomycetaceae bacterium
CTGGTTTGTTTCGTTTGCTCGTGTGGTTGATCTTCCTGGCGGCGGTCGTTTGGTTTTTGATACGTTGTCGCTCGGCGGTGTTCGACGTGTTGCGCGAATGGTGGGCGGCCTTGTTCGGCGGAAAAAAACGACCTGCCGACGAACTAGCGAGAGCGGAATCGCCGGAAGCACGCCGGAAGCGGGCGCAAACGCCGTTCTCTGCGTACCGCGACCCGTTTACGGATGATGCATTGATC
>CAYVVR010000167.1:246-7966 GCA_964454655.1 uncultured Planctomycetaceae bacterium
ACGTACTTGTTTGCCGCGTTGGAGAGCTGGGGAGCCGGGCACGGACTTCCCCGCGAGCCGGGAGAAACCCCGAGGGAATACGTGCGGCGGCTGGCCGGTCGGTTCTCGGAGATCGAAACAGAATTGAAGGCCACCGGCAATCTCTATTCGCTGGTCGTGTACACCCGGCACGATGACGCTCCACCCGCAAAGAGCGATCGCGAATTGCTCGAGCGGTTGTGGAGCTACCTCAGCCGCTACGCCCCGAATGAGTCGCCTGTCGCCGATGCAACAGGCGACTAGATGGGTTCTCGACGACACGAAGACGCAACCGGTACACGGGCAGCCTTCGTAATTCTCAACCACCGATCCTGTCGGCAACGGCAGCACGCTCTCGGCGATGGAAAATTACGTGTAACGGGCTATTGCGCGGCTTGCTGATTCGGATCGACCGTGTCGGCCGGATCGGGGCTGTGGACTTCGAGGCAAAGGATCTCGACGACCATGTCGATTTCTTCTTGTGGATTCGTCGGCTGCTTGGCGAGGGTGAACACGACGTCGACCGATCGTAGTCGCGGATGACCGTCGCGAACGAATCGGAAGTCTTCCAGCCATCCACCGTTGGGTAGAGGGTGTTGTTCGGCGTTCCGAAACTGCCTGCGATAGAACCCGAGAATGGAGATCGGCTTATTTTTCTCTTCGATTCGCACGTAGTGCACGATCATCGGATCGAATTGGATGTTTGGCAGTTTTTCTTTCAGTTCGGCGTTGGGCCAATCGAGGTGATATTCGGCGGTCACCCAAGCGTCGGGATGCAAATTCAACTGCGGCCTTGCTTGGGCAAACTGTTCGACGCTTTGCGGAGAGGCAGCGGCGTGATAGTCGGCTGCCGCCTTGTAGGTCTTGCACATTTCGCGAATCACGTCGAGGGTTGCCTGTTGCCACGCCTGTTTGGGCGACTTGGACGCGGTCGAACCACGCCCGGCGGGAGCGGAACCTTCGCCTTCACCGTAGTATTCTTCTTCTCCACTTCCTCCATACTCGCCGTATTCCTGGGGGGCGCCTCGGTACGGCGGACGCACCGGGCGGCGTTGTCCGTACCCGGGACGCCGAACAGGTGGACGCGTCGCAGTCGTGGCCTGGGCGTCCTCGCGGGGCATCTTCTTGATGCACGCCAAGAAACCGGGTTCCAGCGACAAACCGTTACCCATCCCTTCGGCGATCAGGGCTTGCGGACCTTCTTCCCAATGGGCCTTCATGACGGCGAACAACTTGGCCCGGACGCTATCGAACGGGTACGTGCCCGCCAGCAAGATGTCGGGGGCCGAGCTCTCGAGCGTGCCCGCATTCGATAGACGCGTGCTGACCAAGTTCACCGCCTGAACGCTCCAAAGCCGCGGAACGAGCGTGAAAGCGACGTCTTGCGGAAGGGATTGAATTTCCAGTTCGCGGGCTTTCGGCTTGCTGCCGGGACGTCCGGCCCCGGAGCCGTATCCGCCGTAACCGGCCTGTTCGTACGCTTCTTCGCCGTATGATTCTTCGTATTCTTCTTCGCCGGCGTACTCTTCCTCTTCAGCGTAATATTCCTCTTCGGATGGCGGATAACCCGGCGGGCGTCGTCCCACCCCGGGGCGTTGCGATCCGGCGTTGCCGCCTGCACCGAACAGGTTCGACAAGCTCAGCCCGCCTTGCTGTTGGGACGAATCGGGTTGCCCCGTTTCGGACGGTCCGGCCAAGTTTCCCAGCGCGGCTTGGCGTTCGAGGGCACCGATGATGCTGCGAAAGGTGGCGGCGCTGAACTCGGTGACATACCGCAAAACTTGTTTGGCGAGCGGATCTTCCGGAGACGCTTGCGCCAAAAGCGATAGATGAATCGGCAAATTCTTGGGATCAGGGGCCAAAAGGAACGGGCCGATCAATTCCCGGTGCGAAGCGGGAGTCGACGGTTGCATCAGGTGAGCCAGCAGCTTCATGCGTAGGTTTTCATCGGCTTTCGGAGCGACCAGCTCGAACGTCAACCGCTGAAGCTCGGCCGCCGTAATCGGGCCGCCGGGCCGATTGCGATTATTCTGCGGCCGTCCGTACGGATTGCTTCCGTAGCCGCCGGGGCTGCTGCCGTATTCTTCCTCTTCGGGATAGTATTCCTCTTCGCTTTCTTCGAGGGCGTATTCGGGCGGCATGTTGCTGCCGTATCCGCCGGAACCGCCGCGGGGACGAGGTGAAGGACCGTTTTCGGGCGGTTTTCTAAACGACTCGGGCGCCGTAATCAATTCGAAAGCGAGTTTCTGGTAGGGCGGTGTGTACGCTTCGACGATTCCCTGAATGGCTGTTTCGACGGCCGTGCGATCGTCTTCGACCTCGCGCGTGCCGGCCAGCAGCTCGCGGAGAATTCCTTGGGCCTGTTGATTGCCGATGGCGACGACCCCTTGCACCGCCGTTTTGAGTAGCTTGAGTTCGAACGCCGACTCTTCGGGCGAACGTTGGGGATTTCGATTCGTGCGGGGGGCACCATAAGGGCTACCGTACGATTCCTCGGCCGGTTCTCCCTCGTATTCTTCCTCGTAGTACTCCTCTTCGCCGGAATATTCTTCTTCGTAGTACGCTTCTTCGCTATCGCCGGAGTACTCCTCTTCGTACTCTTCTTCGCTCATCCCGGAACCGTAGGAACCCGATCCGTAGCCGCCCGAACCGTACGGCCCGGCTTGTGGTTTTTCCTGTTTCTTGGGTTCGGGGAGCGGCGCCTTGGTAATCATTTCCGAAAGGATGTCGAGCGACTCACCCGCGTCACGCGAGCCGGCAACCGTCGCTTGCGCGAGAAGAGGCAACGCCTCAAAGATGCGTTCGTCGAGTTGCTTGCGAGCTTTGACGAAGTCTTCCTTGATCCATTGCGAAAGATCGTCGGGGATCTGGCGTTCTTTCGGCTTTTCTTCTTCGGCTTGCTCTTGCAGCTTGGGCTTCGCAGGTGCCGGTTTGGGGGTGGCCGGCGGAGGTGTCGGAGCCGAGGCGGCCGGAGACGGTGCGGCTTGTTCCGCATCATCGCCTTTGCCGCAGCCGATCACCAAGGCGAATGCCGTGAGAAAAGATACCGCCGCATGGAATCGAGCCAATCGCATCTTGCCTCTCCCAGACTCGAATTGCTCGGCCGTAGGGCCGGGTTGGAACGCGTGCGCCGTCCCCGCCGAGGAAAAAGCCGAGTCGCCGGACCCATCGGCCGAATTCCAGCCCCCTCGCGGGAAACGCCGACGCTTGTTGCCGTTGCAAACGCTTCACAGCGCCGATTGTATCCCATCTCTTAGGGAATTGGTAGGAATTGACGAAGCCGAGCCGTGGCTCACGCAGCCGCCGAGTTTCGCTTGCAGTCGACCGGCGCCGGGAATAGGCTATCGTGAAACACTCGAGTGGGGGATGGTCATGCGGGGAATCTTGTCCGTTTGTGCTTGCCCACCCAACGGACCGCCGTTTGCCTCCCCAGCGTCCACGACGAGGAACTCAAAAAGAAGGTCCTGCCATGCACAATCATCGATCACGCCGACCGTTTCGCATCGCCATCTTCTTTGTTGCCGCGGCGACAATCGGCTGGATGGCCGTTTCGGAAAAAGACACTGCCGGGGCGGCTGAGAGCGACGGCATGTTTCCCTTTGTGGTCGGGTACGAGCCGTCGGGCGGAATTACGGATCTTTCATCGCGGCTTGAACGACCGGCCGGAAGGCACGGGTTCGTTCGCGTCGAAGACGGCCATTTCGCGACCGACGAGGGAAGGATCCGTTTTTGGGCGACGAACATGTGTTTCGAAGGTTGTTTTCCAACCCGTGAAGAAGCCGAACGCGTGGCGGCGCGGTTGGCCGCGTTGGGAATCAATTGCGTCCGACTCCATCACATGGACAACCGGCACATTTGGGGAGCAAGTCCCAACAAGTTGACCATTGATCCCGAAATGCTGGATAAGCTGGATTACTTCGTTTACCAGCTCAAGCAGCACGGAATTTACGTCAACATCAATCTGCACGTGTCGCGGCAGTTGGGCCCCGCCGAAGGGTTTCCGAACGTCGAAGGACGCCCGAAGTACGACAAGGGCCTCGACAACTTCGAACCGCGAATGATCGAATGTCAAAAACGTTATGCCCGCGACTTGTTGACGCATCGCAATCCGTACACCAACACGCGATATTGCGACGAGCCCGCCGTCGCCATGATCGAGATCAACAACGAAAACGCCGTCTATTGCCAGTACTCGCGGGGAGAATTGGACGATCTTCCGGAACCGTACGCCTCGACGTTTCGGCGTTTATGGAACGCTTGGCTTCGCAAGAAATATGGGAACGACGAGAAACTGGCGGCCGCGTGGAATCGGGAACGAAAACCCCTCGGCGAGGAACTGCTTCGCGACGGTGATTTTCGGGAACAGCCGGGCACGATATGGCATATTCAACGCGACGATCAGTCGCAGTTCACGACATCCCTGATCAATGCCCCGGTTGGAGGCGGGATTCGCTTGTCGATCACGCAGATGGGCCGCGAGTCGTGGATTCCGCAAATGAGCCAAGGCGGGTTCGCCGTTCGCGAGGGAGAGCCGTACACATTGACGTTCTCGGCACGTTGCGAACAAGAGGTTCGGTTGGGCGTCAACTGCATGATGGATCATGCACCGTGGCAGCGGATCGGATTGTCGACGCAAGTTTCTCTTGGAACCGAGTGGCGCGACTTCAAGTTGACGTTCATCGCCGATCGGTCCGATGAAAACTGCCGTGTGACTTTCAGCAGTTTCAAGCCCGGCGTGTATGAAATCGCCCATGTTTCGCTCCGACCGGGTGGGATCGTCGGTTTGGAAGAAGGGCAAAGTTTGGACAACGATTCCGTTCCGATCGTCCGTTCGACAGGTGGATTGCTGACCCCGACCGCTCGAGCCGATTTCGCCGACTTTCTGTGGGATCTCGAAGCCGAATACTGGTGGGGCATGTACGACTACCTGAAAAACGACTTGGGCGTGCGCAGCCTCGTGGCGGGGACGCAGTTGCACTACAGCCCCGTTCATATCCAGGCGAAGTTGGACTACATCGACGCCCACGCGTATTGGCAGCATCCTGCTTTTCCCGGACGACCTTGGGACGCGAACGACTGGTACGTGCGCAATGTGGCGTTGGTGAACAACCCCGGCGGCACGTTGGCTTCGCTTGCCGGTCGACGTGTCGAGGGCAAGCCGTTCACGGTCAGCGAATACAACCATCCGCAACCGAACCGGTATGCCGCCGAAGGGTTTCCGATGATCGCGGCGATGGGGGCGTTTCAGGACTGGGACGGCATTTTCACCTTTACCTACAGCCACAACCGGGAATACGAAATCGACAAATTGAGCGGCTATTTCGACATTAAGAGCGATCCGGTCAAGCTGGTTCACCATCCCGCGTGTGTGGCCATGTTTCGCGAGCACGCTGTCGAGCCCGGCCGCTCGTGCGTTCGCGTGCCTTTGCGCCCGGAGGAAGAGCGGAAGTGGCTTCGCAGGACGCTAAGCGCCTGGACCGAAACGGCCGAGAACTTCGGGCTTGACCCGCTTACGCCGTTGGTGTCGCGGGTGGCGCTCGCCCTCGACGCACCAAGTGCCGAGTTGCCGCAAGTCGACGACGACCGGCGGATCTTTCTCACCGATACACGCCAAATTTGCTGGGACGTGTCGAAGCCGGGCAAAGGCTTGTTTGCCGTCAGCACCGATCGCGTCAAGTTGTTGACCGGCTTCACGGATGAACGGCAATTCAAGTTGGGTGAAGTGTTCGTAAAGCCCGGTAAGACGAAGCTCGGATGGTCGACGATCAGTCTGACGGTTCTCGAAGGCGAAGGATTCCGCGGTCCCGCACGCATCTTGTTGGCCGCTACCGGGGCCGTCCAGAACCAAGGAGCGAAATTCGAAGACTTAGGGAACGACCGTATCACGCTGCGTCGCAATTGGGGCGACGGTCCCGTGCTTTGTGAGGGAGTCCCGATGGAGCTTACGTTGCCGGTACCCGCCGAGCGGGTCACGCTATATCCGCTGGATGAAAACGGAGTGCGGCGTGACCCGATCGCGGCCGAGAGGGCCGGCGATGCGGCCGTCGTTCGGCCCGATCCCAAGTACAAGACACTATGGTACGAGATCGAAATCCGTTGATCGCAACACCGGTGTTGCCGACGACCGGTCGTGTGGTTGCATCCCGTCGGCTCGGCGTCCAAAGCGAGCCGCCCCGTATTTTTCGAACCCATGTTGAGGAACGATCATGCAAAGCGAGCACGAATCGCGACGTGATTGGTTGAAGATGCTGGCGGCAGGCGGAACCCTTGGGGTGTCGGCGTTACTGGCCGGCTGTGCCGCCGAACAGAAAGCGGCCGGAGGAAAGCGACGTCGGTTGCGGGCGGCGTTTTCCAACGCGGGACTGGCCGGCACCTGGAACAAGCTGGGTTACGACGCCGCAATGTTGTGGGGCGATTTGCTCGACGTCGATATCGTGTGGTTCGACGGGGAGTTCAACGGGCAAACACAGCGTGAACGAATCGAGTTGGCGACCGCCGAAGATTGGGACTTTTGCGCCTTCCAGGCCCACCAAATCGACATCTTGGCCGAACCGGTGAAACGGCTGAAGGCGCGCGGAATCCCGGTGATCGGCATGGATACCCTGATCGTTGCCGAGGACGAGTTGTTCGACACGGGCGTGCCCGTTTATATCTGTCCCGATCATGTGAAGATGGCCGAACAAGTTACGCGGTACATGGTCGAGAAGATCGGGGGAAAGGGCAAAGTGATTCACATCGGCGGCCAGAGCGAACACAGCGGCGCCCAAGATCGAGCGAAAGGCTTTCAAAACGTCATTCGCGATTATCCCGATATCGAAGTGGTCGGCGGCGGGGTGCGCTGGTGCGATTGGCAGACGGAGAAGGCCCGTAACACGTTCGAGTTGCTTTTGCAACAGGCGGGCGGGCCGGTGGCCGGGGCGTTTTGTCATAACGACGACATGGCCTTAGCCTGCGCCGCGAAATTGCCCGGAACGCCGCACGAAAACATGGTCGTCGTCGGGGTCGATGGGCAACTTCCCGGTTTGACCGGCGTCCGGGACGGATTGCTAGGTGCCACGAGTGTGAATCCGGCCGGAATGATCCACATGTACGCCGTGGCGATCGGGCAATTCATCGTTCGCAATGGAGAGTCGTTCGACAAGTTGTTGAAGATCGTCACGCCGTGTCCGCTGGTGTCTCGGGAAGAAGGCAATTTGGATGCACTGTTGTATCTTTCCGATCCGAAGCATTGCCTGATTTGACGGATGGCCCGGCACGCCGCGACGTTGAAGAGGTGACGCCTCGCGTAGGAATGACGGTGTCGCCGCCGAAGAGGACGAAAACGGCGTCGGTTCGTCGCATCGATCCGGAGCGGCCCGCTGATGGCTACATCGATTCTCGAATGCCGAAAAATCACGAAGCGGTTCGGGGGCATCACCGCTCTCGATGAAGTCGATTTCGACTTGCGTCCGGGCGAAGTGCACGGGCTGGTGGGCAGTAACGGGGCCGGTAAAAGTACCTTGATGAAGGTGCTCGCCGGAGTGCACGTGCCGGACGACGGTGAGATTCGTGTGCGAGGAAAGCGCGTTCGGTTCGCAAGTCCCCGGGACGCTTCATCGCACGGGGTGGCCATGGTCTACCAGGAACTTTCCGGGGTTGGTTGCCTCACCGTGGGCGAGAATCTGTTTTTGGGCCGGCAACCGCTTACCGGTCTGGGAACCGT
>CAYVVR010000168.1:0-4105 GCA_964454655.1 uncultured Planctomycetaceae bacterium
CAACGAATGCGGCGTCGGCATCGGCTTCGCGTCCTCGCAATCCGTGATGGACGTGAACGACGACCAGCCGTCCCCGGCCGGGCTCACGCAAGGCGGCCAACGCCCGCAGCATGGCGACGCTGTCGGCACCTCCCGAAACGGCCGCCAGCACGGTCACATTTTTCCATCTTTCGGGGGGCCATGTGGTTGCGATTTTGGTCACAACGGGATGGCTGCAGGATCGGACGTCTCGAGCTGAGGTCATGATCAAAACATCTCGCACCGGCCTGACGGTTTTCGCGATTGTAGGGGGACGACCGAGAAGCCGAGTTTCGGCGTCGGGCTGCGGCAAGTGGGACGCTTGTCGCGATTGGAACACGTAAACGAAGAAACGATCGTGAGTTATTGTCGAAGCGAGCGCAGATTTCAAGCTTGCGAATCGCTTCGTGAGGGAATAATATTAGGGGCAGATTACCAGATCGAGCTACGGGACCATCGACGGCTCGGGGCTCGACGGAGAGGCGAGAAGAGGTTCTCGTTCGGAAAACGGTAATTGCGTACAGTCAACAGAAGTGTCTACCCACGGAAACCAAGCTGCTCAGCCGGATCCGCGGGAAGTCGGGCACCAAAACGAACTAGCGAACGTTGAATCGAGCATCTTGACGTGTGAACGCAAGGGGTGGGAGTTCCTTGCGTGGTGAGAACGAAATGAACGGAATTGGGTGGCTGATTCTGGCAACGATTCGGTGGATTTTCGCCCTGTTGTGTCCGGCGAGCGGAAGCCATACGGCTCCGACTGCCGAGACCGGCGAACCGAAAGGTTGCTTCGAATCGGTTCCGACACAAACCGGCAAAAACTCACGCGCGAAACACCAGGGGACGATTCGTGGTCCCACGCCGCAGCAAACGGCAACGGTTGCGGTACGGCGGTTTCGGCGGAGATACCGTTCTCTCAGCACACTCCTTTTGGAAACATCTCCGGCAAAAGCACGTTCTTCGGTTCTTTGGTGTATCGCGATTTGCTTGTGGTGTATGTCGCGATCGACTCCGACTTTTCTCGCAACGGTTCCGTGCTTCGAACCTCGGGCGATTTCACTCTCGATGAATCGCGGGCGACGGTTGTCGGGGGGCGTTTAACCCGTATTGTGGGTTAATGCCGTCCGTTCCGGCTTGGCGACGTGTGGCGGACACCTCGATTGGAAATCAGGAAGGTGAACGTCATGCTCAGCCGGTCCCTGTTGCTTGCCCAAAACAGCGGGCAGGTGATTTTCGTCATCGTGCTTTGCTGTTTGGTGGCAGGGTTGACATTGGCGCTGGTCAAGCTGCTGGACTACCTGCGCAAGAAAGACGCCGAAACCGAAGCACAAAAGATCATCGAAAAGGCGCGGCAGGAAGTCGATGCCTTGCGGCGCGAGACGCAATTGGAGCTCAAAGAACAGGCCATTCAAGAAAAGGCCGAACGCGAGAAAGAGTTCCAGAAGATTCGTGAGGAGCTTCATCAGCGGGAGCGGGCTCTCGAGAAGCGTGAAGACGCCGTCGAGGAACAGGCCGAACAGCTTCGCAAGCAGGAAAAGATCGTCGAAAATACACAGCGGCGCCTCACCGAGCGTATCGAAGAAGTCAATCGGCGCCGCGAGGAGCTGGACAAGCTCCTGGACATGCAGCGGCAGACGCTGCACGAATTGAGCGGGCTCAGTCGCGAGGAAGCCACGAAGCGGCTGTTGGAGATCCTCGAAGCCCAGCTTCAAGAGGAGGTCGGGGCCGTCGTCCTGCGCCACGAAGAAAAGGTCAAGCAGCTCTGCGAGGAAAAATCGCGAGAAATCCTGCTGACGGCCATTCAACGCTACGCCGCGGCGCATACCGCCGAAACGACCACCAGCACCGTCGATATTCCCAACGACGAAATGAAAGGTCGCATCATCGGGCGGGAAGGACGCAATATCAAGGCCTTCGAGAAGGCGACCGGCGTCGATGTCATCATCGACGATACCCCCGGTGTCGTCATCGTCAGCGCGTTCGATACCGTGCGACGGGAGATCGCTCGCGTGGCCCTGACCAAGCTCATTGCCGACGGCCGCATCCACCCCAGTCGCATCGAGGAAATCGTCCTCGAAACGGAACAAGAATTGGATCGCATGATCCAAAAGGCGGGTGAAGCGGCGTGCCAGGAAGTCGACGTGCACAAGGTGCATGAACGGCTGGTGCATTTGCTGGGCCGGTTGCAATTTCGTACCAGTTACAGCCAAAACGTCTTGCGACACTCGATCGAGGTGGCATTCTTGGCGGGGATGATTGCCGACGAACTCGATCTCGATTGCCGGTTGGCGCGGCGGTGTGGGTTGCTCCACGACATTGGAAAGGCTGCCGACCACGAGATGGAGGGTGGGCATCCCGAGATCGGGGCCGAGTTGCTCAAACGGTACGGTGAACCGCCCGAGGTCGTCCACGCGGCTGCGGGACATCATGACAACTTGCGCATCGACAACCCCTACACGGTCATCGTGGCCGCCGCCGACGCCTGTAGTGCCTCGCGACCGGGAGCCCGGCGGGAGACCTTGGAACGCTATATCAAGCGGATGGAGGAACTGGAAGGTATTGCCGCGTCGTTTCCCGGCGTTGAACAGGCGTATGCCATCCAGGCCGGTCGTGAGTTGCGCGTCATGGTCAATGCCCGGCAAACCACGGATGAAATTGCCGCCAAGATTTGCCGCGACATCGCCAAGGCCTTCGAAGAGCGGCTGAATTATCCCGGCGAGATCAAGGTCACGGTTCTGCGGGAAACGCGGTGTACCGAAATCGCACGATAGTGGGAATCGGGGCCGACCTCGCCGGTCGCCGACGCCGGGACGCTTCCAGCCTCGAGCAGTGAAAGGGTTCGCGGGTGCGATTACTGATGGTAGGGGACGTCGTGGGGCGTCCTGGACGCCGCATCGTGGAACGAGCCGTTCCCCTGTTGCGACGCCTGCGCGACATCGATTTTGTCGTCGTCAACGGAGAAAACGCCGCCGGCGGATCGGGATTGACTCCCGATATGTATCGCTCCTTCATTCGCCACGGCGTCGATTGCGTGACGATGGGCGATCATGTCTTTCGTCGCAGCGAAATCCAATCCGTTCTTCAGTCGGAAACCCGGATTGTGCGCCCGGCCAACTATCCTTCCGAGGCACCGGGACGAGAATTCACCGTGTTGACCGCCCACAACGGGGTTGCCGTCGGGGTGATCAACTTGCTGGGACGCGTTTTCATGCGGCCGGTGGATTGCTATTTCGCCGCCGTGGATCGCGTCCTGTCACGCATGTCGGACCGTGTTCGCGTGATCCTCGTCGATTTCCATGCCGAAGCGACGAGCGATAAGCAGTTGTTGGGCCGGTACCTCGACGGGAAAGTTTCCGCCGTCTTGGGAACACACACGCACGTGCCGACTGCCGACTCGTGTATTTTGCCCGGCGGGACGGCTTTCCAGTGCGATGTGGGGATGACCGGCCCGCACGACAGTATCATCGGCCGTCGGGTCGATCGCGTGATGCGGACGACGCGCACGTTCTTTCCGACGCGATTCGACGTGGCGACCGGCGATGTGCGGTTGAACGGCGCCATCGTGACCGTGAACCCCTCTAGTGGGGTGGCTACAGATATCGAACGCGTGTGTTTGACCGACGACGACGTTGACGCACTACAGCGGGAATCGCAGGAAAGCCAAACGGGAAACGGCGGCAACGGGGGACTCGGGTGAATCAGTCTTGTCTGCCGTGTCGGAAGACGGTATCTTCCCCTCCGATCGACCTAGACCTATGGACGAAACCGACACATCCCGCGGCGAACGCCCGATTCGGCGCGAAGGCGTTCGGCGACGAATGAGCTTCCGGACCCGCTGCCTGACCGGCGGGGCGGCCGTCGGGTTGGCGGGCTTGTTGGTGATTGCCGCGGTACTCAGGCCGAGTCCGACCGGTTTAGGAACGCACCAGCAACTCGGCTTGCCCCCGTGCACGTTTCGGGCGATGTTCGGGAGCCGCTGTCCGACGTGTGGGATGACGACCGCCTGGTCGAATGTGATGCACGGTCGGATCGTGGCGGCGTTGAAGGCGAGCGTGTCGGGGACGCTACTCGCCCTGTCGGCGGTGGTCGG
>CAYVVR010000168.1:4115-7958 GCA_964454655.1 uncultured Planctomycetaceae bacterium
TGGGCGGCAGTGTCGGCGATTCGCGGCCGTTGGTGGCCGGCGGAACCGAAGGACCGATGGACGGCGATCGTTTCACTGACGATGGCCGGTTGCATCGTAACAGAATGGCTGATTCGCTTGTGGATCGAGTCGCATTGAGGCGACTTCGGAGAAACAAGCGCAAGAACACTCGGACGACTGCGAGGGAACGCAATGACTCGCGAGGGAACGCGGCGACGGTACACAGGATGGTTGTGGCCGGCAACGGTCTTGTTGCTTGCAGCGACCGGTTGCAACATCTTGGCGACGGCGGCTTGGGTGGCCAAAGGGCACCAAGTGGCTCCCGAGTTCGAGGGGCTCAAAGAAAAACGCGTGGCTGTCGTATGTCGGCCGTTGGTCAATCTGAGCTACCGTGATTCGAGCATTGATCACGATCTGGCCCGAAACTTGAGCGGCTTGTTGCGTCGTAACTTGCCGCAAAAGAGCAACGTCGAGGTGATCGACCAGCAAGAGGTCGACGCGTGGACCGACGAGAACAGTTGGGATGAATACGTGGAAGTCGGTAAGGCGCTGAAGGCCGATGTCGTCATCGGTGTCGATATCGAAGGCTTCAGTCTGTACAAGGGGCAAACCGTTTACCAAGGGAATGCCGATCTGTTCGTGCGGGTGGTCGATTGCCACACGGGCGAAACATTGTTTGAGAAGCCGCTCAACCAGATCGTGTATCCGCCGAACACGGTCGTACCGGCCGCCGAAAAGCCGGAACAGATGTTCCGTCGCGAATTCATCGCCGTGTTGGCCGACGAAGTCGGTAAGCTCTTTTATCCCTACGACCCGACCGAGTACATGGCGATGGACGCCAAAGCCCTTCATGAAAAATAGGTGAGGCACAAGCGGCCTCGAATGCGCTGAAGGTTTTTTTTCGCGGCACCGATCGTGGTGCCGCTTTTTTTGATGGGATGGAAAAACGATCGTCGGTTCTCGGTGAACGGCTCATTTGCAACGCCCGGGAGGCGTTCGGTAACGTACGATTGCGGGGCGAGTAGCATCGTAGGTCGATTGACCTTGATGATTGCCCCGGTTAGGATGGCCCGTAGCCCCCGGTTACGTCGTTTTGGGGGGCTGTTCTGCTCGGCGGGGGTGTGGAACGAAACTGTTTTGGGGAACGTCTAAATAACTGGGCGGAGAAGAGGTTCGGTCTGTTCGACGAGAGGGACCGCCCGGTTGCCGGTGTTCGACGACGAGGATGAGAATCATGAAGCGGTTGACTTGTGGGATCCGGATTGCCGTCTCGGTGGGACTCGTGGTTGCGGGATGCTTGGTGTTCGGGCAACAACCGATCCCGCCGCGCACGGCCGTTCCGCCGGCCGTGCGGCCCCAAACGCCGAGGCAACCGGTTCGACCCGCGGCTCCGGCGAAGCCGGCGACGACGGCACCGGCTACCGGATCCCGTCCGGTGCGATTGCCTCCGCCGGTGGAAATTGGCGGGTCGGATCTGCTGACGAAAGACGGCGTTCAACTGGCCGCCACTTACTATCCGAGCACGAAGGGCAAAGACGCCGTCGTATTGGTGCTCTTGCACGATTACAAGGGAAGTCGTCGAGATTTTGCCCCCTTTGCCGAGATGTTGCAAAAGGCCGGGCACGCGGTGCTGGTTCCCGATTTACGAGGACACGGCGACAGCACGCGGGCGGCCGGTCCTCGCGGCCCGGTAACGCTGCGGGCGGAGGATTTGCCGGCGACCGCCTATGCCGCGATGGTTCAATACGACATGGAAGCCATCAAGTCCTTCCTACTGAAGGAAAACAACGCCGAGAAGCTGAACATCGAGAAGTTGGGCGTCCTCGGGGTCGGGATGGGGGCGACCGTGGCTTGTGATTGGGCACGCCTAGACTGGAGCTGGCCCATCTATCCCGGCTTGAAACAAGGCCAAGACGTGAAAGCATTGATCCTGATTTCGCCGAAATGGTCGCTGGGCGGACGGTTGAATCTGCAAGCGGCACTCCAGCATCCGGCGGTGTCGCAAAAACTGTCCGTTTTCTTGGCCGTCGGCCGCAACGATTCGAAGGCTGCCGGCGACGCAAAACGCATCTACAACCTCCTCAAGCGATTCCATCCTGATCCGCCGGAAGGCCAAGAGGCAATGCGCGACTTGGTCTACATCGAATTGCCCACCCGCTTGCAAGGGCGGGAATTGTTCGGCAAGCAAGGGCTGCAGTTGGAACGCTGGATCATGACCTTCGTCGAGAACCGGCTCGACAAGCAGCCGTTCCCGTGGGCGGAACGATCCAAAAAATAAGGATGCGATCGGCAGACACGGAACTGCCGAGATCGTAGCCTCGCTGCGGTCACCGCCCGTTCGGTGGCGGGATCGGAATCAA
Organism: uncultured Planctomycetaceae bacterium; assembly: GCA_964454655.1. Lineage (GTDB taxonomy): Bacteria > Planctomycetota > Planctomycetia > Pirellulales > Thermoguttaceae > CAYVVR01. Next base: position 6,476 of record CAYVVR010000168.1, read on the forward strand.
CGGCGGTTCGGTGATCGCCGGAACGGCGTCCCATTGTTCCGTGTTCTCGGGCCTCTCGACGGTCGAGACTTTGCTCGTGTCGGGGGGCAACTCTGTCAATCGATCGCCGTGTTGCTGCGATTCGGCCGGATAACGCGCCGGCAACGAGGGAATCGGTCCGATCTCAAGGGTCGGAAAATGGTTCTGAGAAGGCCCGTTGCGAAAGGTGGCCGTCGTTCGGTCACGCGATGCTTCTTCCGAATCGGATGAAACATCGGGGGGCGGCGCACTCTCGCTTGCCACCGGTTCGGATAGCGGCGTCGGTGGCGGGAAGAGGTAGAGTCCGCCACTTAGTAGATGCCGAATGGCGAAGATCGCGATGGCGGCAAGGCCGACGGAAAGAACGATCCGGCGAGGCAACACGGTAACTCGAATCATCAGGGACCGACAGCATGCTAGTACGACCCGGGCACCGGTGTGCCCTCGGTGTCGTTGTTTCGGCTGCGGGAAGCCTGTGAGTTTTGTGGTTCGGCCTTCGGCGTCTCGCTTTCCGGGAGGAATCCGGCCGTTGCACCGGTTGAGAAAGAAATCGCGAGCAATCGCAAAAAAGAAATTGGGGTATCTTTGACGGCTGCATCATGTAAGCCGACGCGGCTGCCGGGCGATCGATCGCCAAGAAACGCAATCGGGCGAACCATGGTCGGTTCGCCCGAACGATGAACCTTCGTGTGCGTTACGAGATGTGCGTCAGCTTGCGGCCGTTTTCGTCTTCCGGCGGTTTCGGCGAGAACCACAACAACACCGGAGAGGCGATGTAGATCGAGCTGTATGTACCGACGATCACGCCGACCACCAATGCGAATGAGAAGGCGTGAATTCCGGCACCACCGCCGATGTACAAGACAAGGACGACGAACAACGTCGTCAACGACGTGATCAACGTTCGGCTGAGCGTTTGATTCACGCTGTTGTTGATCATCTCGCCGTTCAGGTACGGCGACTTTCCTTTGATCTCACGGATACGGTCGAACACGATGATCGTGTCGTTGAGCGAGTACCCGATGATCGTTAGGAAAGCGGCCAGCACCGAAAGACCGATCTTGAATTCGTTGATCAACAGGAAGCTCAAAAAGCTCGTAACGTAGGCACTCAGGGCGATCATGCTCAGCGTGGTCAACACGTCGTGGACCAGGGCGACGACGGCTGCCAACCCGTAGCTGACGCGGGTGAACCGGACCCACAAGTATCCTACGATACAGAACAGGCTGCCGATCAAGGCCCACAACGCCAGCCAGCGAGTCTTGACGGCTACCTTACCGCCGATCGTGTTCGACGAGGGGAAGTAAGGCGTGTTCTCGACTTCTTCCTTGAGTCGATTGAGGATGGCCATGCCCTCATCCGACGGTGCTTGCAAGGTGATTTCCCATTCTTTGTACGTCTCGGTATCGCCGCGGCGGTACGAGTCGTTGGAAATCTCGTAGGGAATCTCGCGATCGCCCATCGC
>CAYVVR010000169.1:0-5886 GCA_964454655.1 uncultured Planctomycetaceae bacterium
TCGCACAAGGCATTTCGCCACAGGTGTCGCACGCTGCCACGGGAGCTTGTACCGGCCCGCAACGGACCGCACAACACCCAAGCGAAGTCGCCGTCAACACTGCCGCCATCAGTGCCAAATACCGCGTCGTCATCGAATATCTCACCTTGTCGCTGGGAAGAATCTCAAGACCTTCTTTCGAAGCGTGGGAGCCGGGAATCGGCACCAACCACCGATGCCGAGCCCCCGCAGCCCTTCCTGAACGTCCATCGGCCGAACGAGCCGGCAAAATCCACAAAATCCGCACAACCGCTACTCTTTTCCTGTCTTGCCGCATAAAGACCGGCTCCTCACCGCAGCGCCGCGTGGCGGTTTCGCGGTGAACCGATTACGCTAGCCGGCTGTAGAACCCATATTGCGACACGCCACATCCTCAAGCCCAACTATCCCTTGACGCCACTACCGGGCGATTTCCTGGCGGCGTACAATGAACAGAGGAACATCGCCCCATTCCCCGGCACGAGGGAGCCGGACGCCCTATTCGGGACGTTTCCCGGCGTGACACGAGGCACCGGGACAAGATTGCGCCGCTCGTCTCGGCTACCGGAAATCGACGCAACCCGAAATTTGCCGATAACTTAAGACGTTCACACGAGGATTGAATCGGTGACGAGCCAGTTTTCGACGGTGGATGAAGCCGTTGACGCCATCGCCCGCGGAGAAGTCGTCATTGTTCTTGACGACGAACAACGGGAAAACGAAGGAGACTTCATCTGCGCGGCGGAAAAAGTCACCCCCGAGATCGTCAACTTCATGATCACCCATGGGAGGGGGTTGCTCTGCGCGCCCGTGTTGCCCGAAGTTTGCGAGCGTCTCGATCTGCCGCAGATGGTCAAGGTCAATACGGCGCCGCTGGCGACCTCGTTTACCGTGCCGGTCGATCATCGGTCGTGCAAGACGGGAATCACCGCCCAAGAGCGGGCGACGACGATCAAGGCTCTCGTCGATCCCAAGAGTCGGCCTAGCGATTTTGTGAGGCCGGGCCACGTGTACCCCTTGGCAGCCAAAGAGGGTGGGGTTCTGCGTCGCGCAGGCCACACCGAAGCGGCCGTCGATCTTGCCCGCATGGCCGATCTTGCGCCGGCGGGCGTTCTCTGTGAAATCCTCAACGACCGAGGCGATCGTGCTTCGCGAGACGAACTGCTCGAATTCGCCCGACGGTTCAACCTGCGGATCATCACGATCGAACAATTGATTCAGTATCGGCGCGTGCGCGAGAAGCTCGTGTATCGCCAAGCCGAGGCCCTTTTGCCGACCAAGTACGGCGAGGGACGCATCATCGTCTACGGCGTGCGCTACGAAGATCAGGAACCGATCGCCATCGTCCTCGGCGATCCGGCCGAACGGCAAGCGCCGTTGGTACGACTCCACTCGTCTTGTTTTACCGGCGACTTGGTGGCCTCGTTGCGGTGCGATTGCGGCGACCAGTTACACTTGGCGTTGCAAATGATGGCCCACGAAGGGGCCGGCGTGCTGGTCTACCTTCCGCAAGAGGGTCGCGGGATCGGCCTAGCCGAGAAGATCAAAGCCTACCACCTGCAAGACCAAGGTATGGATACCGTCGAGGCGAACTTGGCGTTGGGACATCGCGCCGATTGCCGCGACTACGGCGTGGGGCTGCAAATCTTGAAAGATTTGCGGCTGACGAAGATTCGTCTGCTGACGAACAACCCGAAGAAGACCGACGCGTTCATCTACAGCGGCTTCGACGTCGAAGTCGTCGATCAGGTGCCCATCGTCGGCCCGGTCAACGAATTCAACGCGAAATATCTGGCCACCAAGCGGGACAAGATGGGCCACAAGCTGCCCAACGATTTCTGAATTCCTTCCGGCGGAAGTCGTCCTCTCCGCAAGGCCCTCGATCCGGGCAAGTTCGGCTTGCATTGCAGCGTCTCTGCATGCATTCTGGACGAACACACGGGAACGTTATCATTCCGTTCCAGCCATACCGAACCATGTACCGGGGGAAAATCATGTTGCACACCACTTCGCGCCGTCGATTTCTGCAGTCCGCCGGGGCCTTCGCGTTGAGCACTTCGATCGCCGGTCGCCTCCCTGCGACCGAGCCTCGTCCCAAACCGCCCAAGCAAGCGTTGCCCCGCTGGCGCGGCTTCAACCTGATCAACTTCTTTCAGGCACTCAGCTCGGGCGAACCGGGCGATATGACCGTGCGGGAAGACGACCTGCGTTGGATGGCCGACTGGGGCTTCGACTTTGTTCGCCTTCCGATGGACTACTGGATGTGGATCGATTCCGACTGGCGGAAAACCCGCACGCTCACTCCCGACGATCTGTTCAAGATCAAAGAAAGCACGCTCGAAAAAGTGGATCGGGCGGTCGAGTTGTGCGTGAAGTACGGCCTGCACGTGAATCTCAATTTTCACCGTGCCCCCGGTTACTGCATCAACAATCCCGATCGTGAGCCGGTCGTTCTGTGGAAGGACAAGATCGCGCAGGAAGCGTTCGTCTTCCATTGGACGCTGTTCGCCAAGCGTTATCGCGGTTTCTCGCGGGAACAAGTCAGCTTCAATCTCGTAAACGAAGCGCCCACGCCCAAAGAAGGCTACATGACCGCCGACGACTATTGCCGGGTCATGAAGCTCGCCATCGACGCGATTCGGGCCGTCTCTCCCGATCGAATCATTATCGTCGACGGCCTATCGGTGGGCCGAAACGTCGTCGAAGGCCTGATCCCCACCAAGGTCGCGCAGAGCACGCATGCCTACTATCCCGCCCAGATCAGCCATTACCGCGCAAGTTGGGTCGACAAAGAAAGCAAGTTCCCCACACCTACCTGGCCGATTCTCAACAAGGACGGCTCCATCAAGATCGGGCGAGAAACGCTGGAAGAGCTTTATCGCCCCTGGGGCGAACTGGCCCGCAACGGAATCGGCGTGCACTGCGGCGAGTGCGGCTGTTTCAACAAGACTCCCTATCGCGTTTTTTTGGGCTGGTTCGAAGACGTTCTCGACATCCTCACCGGTCACGGTATCGGGTACGCGCTGTGGAACTTCCGCGGCCCGTTCGGCATCCTCGACTCGGATAGAACCGATATCATTTACGAAGATTGGCACGGCCATCAACTCGACCGCACGTTGCTGAACCTACTGCAACGGTATTGATTGCTCGGGCTCGTCGGTCGGACAATCGACCGGCACGATGCGTCCTTCCCGCAACTCGACCATTCGATCGACGGTCGATTCGAGGAACGCGCGATCGTGCGACACGATCAACATTGCCTGCGGCAACCGCAACACGGCGTCGCGGACACGCTTCACGGCCCTTTCGTCCAATCCCGCCGTCGGTTCGTCCAACAGCAAGACGTCGGGCTCCATGGCCAAAACCGCCGCCAAGGCGACCATGCGTTTTTCGCCGCCGGAAAGCCGATACGTGATGCGGTTCTCCATGCCCGCCAGGCCGAGCGAATCCAAGGTCCGGCGTACGATCCGCCGGACCTCATCGCGTGTCTTCCCTTGGTTGAAGGGACCGAAGGCGACGTCTTCGGCGACCGTCGGGCAAAAGAGTTGATCGTCGGAATCCTGAAACAGCAATCCCACGCGGCCGAGAATCTCGTCGAAGTCGGCTGCGCGTCTTCGTACTTTTCCCAACACCTCGACGGTTCCCGCGGTCGGGAAAAGTAATCCGACCATCAACGCCAACAACGTCGTCTTGCCGCTTCCGTTGGGGCCGATCAGCCCGACCTTTTCCCCGGAGCGCAGGGTGAACGAACATCCGCACAACACCGGCAAATGCTCGGCATATGCGAAGGTCACGTCGTTCAGTCGTACCAAAGGTTCGCTCATCCCGCCACTTCGAGGACGACCAGCCCACCCACGACGAATACGGCCGCCGCAGCGAACAACAAGTCGATCCAGTGAAAATGAAAATGGTCCAGCAAGTAAAACCGGCCGCGAAAACCGCGCAGTCGCATCGCACGCGCGACGCGTTCGGAACGTTCCAGGCTACGCACCAACAACATGCCGATCAAGTATCCGAACGCCCGATAGGCATGGCGCGACGTCTTCCGCCGAAATCCCCGCAGACGCATCGCCGTCCGCAAGCGGACGTATTCTGCGAACAGAACCTCCAAGTATCGAACGGCGAACAACAGCAAGTGCACCAGCCGGTCGGGCACGCGAAGATGGCTCAGGGCATGTCCCAACGTCGGCAATTCCATGGTACCCAACAACGCCAACATCGCCGCCACGATCGCGTTCGCCCGCAAAGCCGTGTGCCAAACGACCTGCAACCCGGCGTCGGAATACGTCAACGGCCCGAACGTCGCCAGCGGTCGACCTTCCACGCTCCACGGTACGACAAGCGCCATCACCAGCACGAACAAGTCGACCGGCAGCAGCCTTCGCACGAACCATCCCGGCGGCACCCTCGCGATCGCCGTCACGAGGACCGCCACCCCCAAGGCCGCGATCATCGCCGATTCGCTGCGCAAGAACGCCGTCGTGAACGCGAAGACGGCAAACACCACCACGCGCGCACGCGGATCGATTCGGTTCAGCGGCGACCGTCGCAACCGATCGTCGAATCGAAATACGATCGGTGCCGTGCTCATGCGTGACTCTCGTTCTCGTTTTCAGACTCGCGAGGCGTCGCCTTCGGATCGGCTTGCTTTCGCATGGCGAAATAGTAGGCAATACCGGTCAATCCCAAGATGAAGCCGATCCCCCCCAAGATATCGCGCAACCACAACCGCTCGCGCAGCGATTGCACGTCTTCGCGCAGACGGACGATCTGCATCCGCAGTGCGGCCAGTTGCACGGTCATTTCGTCCCCCTGCCCTGCCTCGACTTCGGCAGAAGGTTCCTCGACATCCGCCTCCGCGCGGCCATCCGACGCCGCCTCTTCCTGCCCGGACGCCGCGGCCGTTTCGTCGCCTTCTCGTGACGCGTCGCCGGATCCCGTACCGAATTCTTCGGCAGCGATCGTGTATTCGGCCGTGTGCCCCTCACCGGCATCGACGACGATCCGCACATCGTGCGGTTCGGCTAGTTCGTACGCGAAATTGCCGTCATCGTCGGTCTCGACGACGATCGGTTCCGCTTCGTCGCCCACGATCAAACGCACGGGACAATGCTTGCAGGGGCTTCCTCCGCGGAAATACGCGCGACCTTCAATCCGCGTCCCTACCGGCGAAGCGAACACGTACACTTGATGGGCGGCGACGGCTCCTGCCGACATTCCCCAACCGATGAGCACCATGCCGACGACGACCGATCGTAGGAACGGCCGAATCGCCTCTCGCTTGCCGTTGGAACGCGTATTTTTCCTCACCGTTTCGCTCCCTTCCCCTTGTTTCACCATTTGTGCATCGCCAAGCGAGGGGCGTCCAGCGTTTCCGGTCGCACGCGCCGCAAGAACACGACGATCGCGGCGGTCACGACGGCTTCAATGATCGCCACGACGGCATCCCCCGCCCACACGACAAGCGAGAACACGCGGAACCCGCTTCCGCAAGCCCAAATGGCCGCCGCCACCAAACTTGCCCCGACGAGCACGCTCAACGCGCCGGCTGCCGCTCCACCGGCGGCTACGAGACGTGCGTCTTTCTGCGAAACGAGCCCGGAAAACAGATACCAGCAAACCACCCCCGGCGCCGCCATGTTGAAGGTGTTCAGCCCCAGCGTGGTGATGCCGCCCTCTTGAAACAACAGGTACTGTAGAAGCACCCCGACAAACACAACCGGAAACGTAGTCCACCCCAACAGCAGTCCGAGCAACCCCGAAAGCACGAGGTGGACCGTCGTGAATCCCATGGGAACCTGAATCAGCGAGGCGACGAAGAACGCCGACGCCAGCAAGCTGACTTCCGGCAAACGCTCGGGACGCAGC
>CAYVVR010000169.1:5896-7948 GCA_964454655.1 uncultured Planctomycetaceae bacterium
AGCCGATCGCAATGCCGCCTGCGCCGAGCCCCCAGCCTACGGCCAACACGATGCTGCCCGAGGTCGTCCCACTCAAAATGCCGTCGGGAATGTGCATGGATCGTCACCACACCGATCAGGCGAACCTCGACATCGTTGATCCGCCGAGGTTCGCCATGGAATATCCGAACTTTGCCGTCGGGCTTCAGCGGATATCGACCGCCCTCACCCACAACAACCCGCCCCATTCGACGGGCACCTTCTCGCCGGTCGGAGCCGTCATCGGCTCGTCGCCGTCGACCAACGCGGCGAACCCCCACCATCCCGATTTGGGAATCGAGTACGTGAAGGTCCCTTGTGCATCGGCCTTGATCACCTGCGTCACGAAGGCGTCGTTCGGCGGCGTCACATCGCCTGCATCATTCAGGTACTCGACTTCGATCGTCGCAAACGGCACGGGCTTTCCGTGCTTCCGCACGATCCCACGGAACGCGTTTCCCGTCCATATGCCGTAGGGACGCACCAACGGCTCGATCTCGACAGGCATTCCGACGGGCTTGTCCCATCCCGATTCGTCTCCCAAAAAGTTGACGACGACCTTCGTGAAATGGACGATCATTTTCCCTTCGGCAGGTTCCCAATACGGGGCCGGTTCGATGCAGAAGACGTGGTCGCCCGGTGTCGCCAGCCGAACATCGGCGGTAAACGCCTGATGCCCGTCGATCTCGCGAGCTTCCAGCCGATCTTTCAAGTCGATCGTTCGATCGCCGATACGCACCTCGAACCGTTGCGGCCGATCCATCTGCATGACCGGTCCACGTTCCATCGGATGCGTGAACCGAATATCGAACGTAACGTCCCGATCTTGGGGCGAATCCACCACGTCGCGATCGGGAACCAACACCAAGAAATGCGCCTCCGCCGCCCGACATGCGAACAGCATTCCGAACGCTATCGCCCCGATGACCATGTGCCGTACCATGAAGTCCCTCCCCGGATGTCCACAGGTCGAATTCGCAGCATCGCCCGGGGGCCGCAGCCGGCCACGCCGGTATTACCATTTTGTGCATTGTAATACCCCGGCGGCCGGGCGGTCAATGATCCGATTGGAATCACGCGACGCCTTCAAGACGCTGGATTCCCCGCGATTCTTTTCGGCGACGGCTTCCCCAAAGATGCTTTCGGACTACTCGGGGCTGATCTCGATCAGCGACACGGCCATGTTCGGCAACGTGACGTCCAAAGAGGCCCGCCCTTGGTGCAGGGCGATGCGTTCGCGAGAGGTTTCTTCCAACGCGGCGGTATCGAGATTGTAGCGGCCCCCGTTGTCGTCTTGGTGTTCGCGTACGTACCGGGTGTACGGGTTGTTGTGCTCCCGGTCGATACGGTATTCGCGAACCCGAAGGTGCGTTGCTTCCCACGGCAACTGCGTCAATTCGAGATGCCAACGCCGCGGCTGGGGACGCAACACATCGAAATGCCACAACATCAGCACGACGCGATTCTCGTCGCCGGTGGCCGTCAGTCCGCCGCTGTCGTCTTCCAAAATACCGTCTTCCCCGGGAAGCGATACGCCAAGTTCGGCGTCCGCCAACCGATTGTGCATGACCCAAACGAAATAAGGCGTCGTCACGACGTATCCCTTGATCAACGGCAATCCGCTGTAGCGTGCGATGGTTTGATCGTCGTAATGGAACTTCACACTTTCACGCCGGGCACCGGCCACGGCCCGCTCGGGATGGGCAAGCAACCGCCACGCGACCGTTGCGGCGCCGTCTCGACCGGTGACGACTAACCGCGGATCGCCCCAGACCGCCCAATCGGCCGTCGATTTACCGTTCAAACCGGAATTGGTTCGGAATTCCATCCGAACGCGCTTTCCCGCGTAAGCAGCCAGAGAGATCCGATGCGTCGTCCATTGATCGGGACGAACATGCACGTCGAGCAATTTCTCGTTGCGTTTGCCGTCATCGGCCCACACCTGAAAACCGCAACCGTCGCCGGCAACCGGTAGCCGCACCACGCCGGTTGCAACCTCTAGGTGCCCGCAGAAGGTGATCCGCACCTAGAGGT
>CAYVVR010000170.1:0-7927 GCA_964454655.1 uncultured Planctomycetaceae bacterium
TTTGGAAGCCGTCTATCGTGTGGCGTTGGGTGAGCGCGAGACTCGTCCGCGGCGCGTGGGCGGCGAAGCGCCCGTGCTTCGCGATGCCGTCCGCGAGCTGACCGATGCGTTGAACGAAGCATTTCCTACGCTGACCAATACGCAGTGGATCGCCTTGCGGCTGTTGGACGGCGACCGGCGCGTGACCGAGGCCGTCCGCACCGGCCAGTTCCACCGTGCCTTGGCCGAGGAACGCGCGTCGGCTGTCGATACCGACGACGATTCCGGTTCGGCGGAGGAGGCCGCACCGTTTCCCCCGGGGGAACAGATCGTTAAGCGGGCGTCGGAATTGCGATGGGCCGTCGGGCCGCGGTTCCACCAGGCGCTCGTCGAAACGGTCTACGCCGAAGCCGCTCGCATCGCCGATGCCTGCGTTTCCCGCAGTGAAGACCGCCGCGCGACCGACTTCGATCGAAAACTGGATCGCATTCTGACCAGTCCGTGGACGGGTTATCCGATCATGATCGGGCTGTTCTTGCTGGTGATTTGGTTGACCGTCGTGGGGACGAACTATCCCTCGGCGATGTTGTCGTGGTTGCTGGTCGATCAGGGGCACGGATGGCTGAAGTCGCTTTCGGCTACGATCGGGTTGCCGTGGTGGCTCGACGGCGTGTTGATCGACGGGGCCTACCTGGCGACCGCCTGGGTGGTAAGCGTCATGCTGCCGCCGATGGCGATTTTCTTTCCGCTGTTCACACTGGCCGAAGATTTCGGTTACCTGCCGCGCGTGGCGTTCAACCTCGACCGCTTGTTTCGTGCCGCCGGCGCCCACGGAAAGCAGGCGCTGACGATGACGATGGGCTTCGGGTGCAACGCGGCGGGGGTCGTGTCGTGCCGCGTAATCGATAGCCCGCGGGAGCGGTTGATTGCGATTCTCACGAACAACTTCAGCCTGTGCAACGGTCGCTGGCCGACGCAAATCTTGATTGCGACGATTTTCTTGGGGGCCATGGTGCCGGCTTACTTGGCCGGTATCGTGGCTTCGTTGGCGGTTATCGGCGTGGCCGCGTTGGGGATGGCGTTCATGTTCGCCTCGTCGTGGTTTTTCTCGCGTACCGTGTTGCGCGGCGAGGTCTCGACGTTCCATCTCGAATTACCGCCGTATCGTCCGCCGCGGTTGCTGCAAACGCTGTATACGTCGCTGATCGACCGCACGTTGTACGTGTTGTGGCGGGCGATCGTGTTCGCGCTTCCGGCGGGTGTGGCCATCTGGCTCATTTGCAACGTCCATATCGGCGGTGTGACGATCGCCGAATGGCTGATCGCCCGCCTCGATCCGCTCGGCGTCGCCATCGGACTGAACGGCGTGATCTTGGTTGCCTACATCGTCGCCATTCCCGCCAACGAGATCGTGATTCCTACGGTTCTGATGTTGACCGTGCTGGCGAACGGAATGAGCGGGCAAGGCGTGGGGGCGGGCGTGATGTTCGAGGCCGATGCCCAAGGGACCGCCGAGATCTTGAAGGCCGGCGGTTGGACCGTTCTCACGGCCGTCTGCTTGATGCTCTTCAGCTTGCTGCACAATCCGTGCTCGACGACGATTTACACGATCTACAAAGAGACCGGCAGCGCCAAATGGACGACCGTAGCAGCCTTGTTCCCCGTGGCGTTGGGGGTTGCCGTTTGCTTCCTCACGGCGACGATCTGGCGATTGGTGGGCGGCTAGCGTGTCGATCGGCGGCAGCTCGCGGTGGCCGAAACGCCGCCCGGCACTCGGCTGTTCGGAAAAACAGTGTTTTGTCGGAGATGTTTTGTTGCGCAAATGCCGCAGTAGATTCGTGGTCGAGGCCGAGCATCATTTGTTTCTGAGGAAAACGAAAATGGCGAGGTTCGGGAGTCGCGCGGGTGGCTTTGGCGAAAGGTGGTGATACAATGACAATCTGACCGGAGGCCGCGGCGGGATTTCCGCCCTTTCTCGCAGCCGAAACGCAACGATCCAGCTCCTCTTCGCTGGTTGCACCGGGAGTGCGTCGCATGAACGAAGCCGACATCCGCGCCTTACCCCGCTGGGACTATCCTGTGTACGAACGCGGGGAAAAGGTTGCCCTGTTCATCCCTTGTTACATCGATCAATTCTTTCCCAAGATCGCCCAGGATACCGCCGAAATCCTCACACGCTTGGGAGTGCCCGTCGAATTTCCCGAGGAACAGACGTGCTGTGGTCAGCCGGCGTTCAACTCGGGATATTGGGACGAAGCGCGGCGCGTGATTCGGCATTTTTGCGACGTGTTTCGCCCGTACCGCTATATCGTGACGCCTTCGGGATCGTGCGCGGCGATGGCCCGCGTGTTCTTCGGCCAGGCCGATCCCGACGAGAAGGTGACCTCGGTAGGCTCGCGGGTGTTCGAGTTGACCGAGTTTCTGGTCGAAATCCTCGGTGTGGTCGATCTCGGGGCGCGGTATCCGCATTCGGTGACGATGCACAGCGGATGTCACGGACGGCGCGAGCTGGGAATCTACTTCCAGCCGTTGCGACTACTCGAACATGTCAAAGACTTGGATTACCGCGAACTGCCGAACATCGAAGAGTGTTGCGGTTTCGGAGGAACGTTCAGCGTCAAGATGGCCGGCACGTCGTTGGCGATGGGCAAGACGAAGGCCGAATACATCGCCTCGACCGGGGCCGAGGTCGTCACTTCGGTCGACATCAGTTGTTTGATGCACGTCGGCGGCGTTTTGCGAAAAGATCCTGCGAAGAAACACATTCGTACCGTGCACATTGCCGAAATCCTGAACAGCCGGTAACGGTAGCGTCGGCGGCAACGCGCGTCGAATCCCGTCCCCCACCAGGCGAGCGACGACATGAGTGAACACGAAAGCCTATTCGGTGCTCCCTTTTTGAAGGCCGAGAACGAGGGGCTCTACGAACCGCACGGTTCCGAGTCGCTGGGTATGTCGGCCGAACGTTCCATCAAGCACAACCGCGAGGTGGCCGCGAAAATCCCGCAGTGGGAAGAGTGGCGAGCCGCGGCGAACGCGGTAAAACGCTACGCGATCGCCAATCTCGACAAGCTGTTGGTCGAGTTCGAGAAAAACATATCGGCACGCGGCACGACCGTGTTATGGGCCAAAGACGCCGCCGAGGCCAATCGGCACGTGCTCGATATCGTCCACCGGCATTCGGTCAAGACCGTCGTCAAGTCGAAGTCGATGGTCTCCGAAGAAATGGAACTCAACCACGTGCTGGCCGAGGCCGGCGTGCGGGCGTTGGAGACCGACCTCGGAGAGTACCTCGTCCAGTTAGCCGAGCAACGGCCGACGCATATCGTCACCCCGGCTTTGCATCTGTCGGCCGAAGACGTGGGACGTTTGTTCGAGCGAAAACTGGGCGAACCGTTCACCGCCGAACACGAAGCCCTTACCGACATCGCCCGACGGCACTTGCGTGAAGAATACCTGCGGGCCGATATGGGCGTCTCGGGGGTGAACTTCGGCATCGCCGACACCGGCTCGATCTGCATCATCGAGAACGAAGGGAACGCCGGACTTTCGACGACGGCACCGCCGGTCCATGTCGCCCTGATGGGCATCGAAAAGGTGATTCCCTCGATTCGCTATCTTCCTTTGTTTTTGAATTTGCTTGCACGCAGCGGAACGGGGCAGCAACTCACCACCTACACACACCTGCTGCACGGGCCTACGCCCAACCGCAAGCAATACCTGATCATCTTGGACAACGGACGGTCGAACGTCCTGAAGGATCCGCACGCACGGGCGGCGCTCTTCTGCATTCGGTGTGGGGCGTGTTTGAATTCGTGCCCGGTCTATCGCCGCGTGGGCGGATGGGCTTACGGTTGGGTCTATCCGGGGCCGATCGGTTCCATCCTGACGCCGCACTTGGTCGGTCTCGAGCAAGCCGGGACGCTGCCGTTCGCCTCGTCGTTATGCGGCGCTTGCGGCGAAGTGTGTCCCGTGAAGATCGACATTCCTCATCAACTCGTGCACCTGCGGCACCGGGCCGTCGAAGAACCTTCCCCGGCCAAAAGCTGGACGGAACGGCTGACCTGGCAAATGTGGTCGTGGGCGATGCGCGGTCCCGTCCGGTATCGCTTGGCGATGGGATGCGTGCGATTGGGGGTGCGGTTGGCGAGGTTCTTGCCTTGGCATCCGGGCAAACTCGGCGCGTGGACGCGGGGCAGGGCGTTGCCCGACGTTCCCGGCGACACGTTCCGAAATTGGTGGAAACGCAATGGAAGTCGGCTCGTGCCGCAGGAAGAAACGTCCTCCGGCGGAACGGGAGGTGAAGCATGAGTAGTCGCGACGAGATCCTGAACCGCATTCGCACTCGCCTGGCCGACGATCCGCCGTTGGAACGTCCGCCCGTGCCCGAGGTGTGGGCGAAAACCGATCCTCCCTTGGAACAGATGATGGAACGGTTTGCGAACGAGCTGGCCGCTGTGCAGGGCGAGTTGTTCCGCGTCGCCGATGTGAACGCCGCGCGGAATCAGCTCGAAACCTTGTGCAGCGAGGCGGGCTACGGCGAGCTCGTCGTTTCGGGACACCCGCTGGCCCGCGAACTGGCGACGGGTCTGTCGGTGCCCATTCGCGAATGTAGCGACAATCCCGTTCCGCGCGATCTGGCCGACGTGCCGGTGTCGCTCGTCGAAGCCGAGTATCTATTGGCCGATACCGGTTCGGCGTTGATCGACTGCCCGACGCCGCGGGACCGACTCTTGTGCTACTTACCGCCGGCGTGTGTGATCGTGACGCGCACCGAGCGTGTGCGGGAGCATATGCCCGCGGTATGGGACGACATCGCCGCACGCACGGCCGAAGGAGACCGGCGAGGCGAGTTCGTGATCGTCACCGGCCCGAGTCGTACCGCCGACATCGAGAAGATTTTGATCCTCGGCGTGCACGGGCCGAAACGCGTCGTCATCTTGGCTATCGACGGCTAGCGGACGCCGAAACCGGGCGAGGCGACTCGAACGCGTACTATTCTTCGAGCTGCGGGGCGGATTGCGTTTCGTTGGTCGATTCGTTCGGCGTATCCGAGGAATCGGCGGGCGGTTCCGGCGGTTCCTGGATCAGCTCGCGGACCGGTTCACCCCGCTTGTACGATTCGAGCTCTTTTTGCAGGGCTTCCTTTTCTTCGGGATCGCCCAACTCGACGGCCTTGGCCGACCATTTCTTGGCCGACTCGAAATCGCCCAGCTCGGCATAGGCGGCGGCCAGCGTGCTGAGGATGTGGGCCTGCTGGTAGTCGGTCAGCTCACAGGCTTTCTTGGCCAATTCGAGAGCGCGCTTGCCGTCGCGCAGCTTCGGATCGGGTGAGGTGCACAACAGCCAGGCGAGGTTGTTGAGCACGCCGTCGTCGTCGGGAGCGACCTTCAAGGCGCGCTCGTAGTCGGCGATCGCTTCGGCCTGCTTCCCCATGCTCAGGTAGGCGTCGGCGCGTCCGCGAAGCGCGATCAGGTTGTCGGGTTCGAGCTTCAAGACCTCGGTGAATTTTTCGACCGCCTTGGCGTGGTATCTCTCGGCGGCATAGAGAAGCCCTAGTTGTAAGGCCGACTGCACATCTTGCGGCTGGGCTTTTTCGATGCGTTCCAGGTCGGCGATGGCTTCCTTGAATTTTCCGGTTCCGGCCAGCATCGACGCCCGCATGCGGATGAGCTGGGGATTGTCGGGCTGAAGCCGAATCGCCTTGTCGAGATCGGCCAGGGCCTTTTCGGTTTCGTTCAGTTCGTTGTAAACGGCCGCTCGCAGCAACAATGCCCGCACGTCGCGAGAATCGAGCTCCAACGCCTTGGTGAGATACTCGATCGCCTTTTCGAACTGTTCTTGAAGTGCGGCGATACGTCCCTTTTGGAACCAGGGAAGCGATTGTTCGGGCAAGAGTTCTTCGAGTGTCTTGGTGAGCTTCATCGCGCGATCGAATCGTTTCAGCTCGACCAGGCAATCGATTTCGGCGACCACCGTTCCGGCATGAGTGGGATCGAGTTCCAACGCCTTGGCGAAGTCGTTCAACGCCTTTTCGTATTGCTCTTGCTGGGCGTACAGCAGTCCGCGCAACCGCAAGGGAACGGGGTTGTCGGGCAACAACTCGATCGCTTTGCCGAGCGTTTCGATCTTCTCGGCGGGTTTTTCGACCAACTCGGTACGAAGCAGGTAGGCTTGAGCCAGCAAGTTTCGGTTTTCACCGGCTTTTTCGACGGCCTTGTCGAGGGCTTTTAGGGCGCTTTTCTTGTCGCCGCCGGGCATCATGTTCAGTTGGGCGACCAAGATCCACGCTTGCGGTTGGTTGTCGTCCCAGTCCAAGGCGGCTTCGAGATCTTCCAACGCTTGCTTGCGAAGCATTTGCCAGCTTTTCGGCGGGCCCAACAGCGTCGGGCGAACGATGGCCTCGGCAATCGTCGTGCCCCGCTGCAAGCGAGCGGCGTTCGCCAGTTGCTTGGCGAATTCGGTGTTCGCCTCGTCGAGTCCTTCTGCGATGGCTTGTTCGCAAAGGTCGATGACTTTGCCCAAATCTTCCAAGCTTTCGGCGGCCAGCTTGGCTTCGATCGCTCGATCGAGGGTTGCTTGTCCGGCATTAGGAGAATCGTTCTGGTTCGCCTCTTGCGCGGCAGCCGGAAAGGCAAGGCAGAGCGACAACACGAATACGACAACCGACGGCCGACGAAGCATGACGGCAACTCCTTGTTGGCAATAGGAAGGCGCCGGCGACCGAAACGGCCGCGGGCGAAGTTCATCCAGGCTGCACGTGTTCTATTCGGAAAACTTGGCGTGCGTTTCCTATTTTGTAGGGGGCGGGTGGAGGAAGGCAAGATCGAATCGGTATTTTGTTGAACCCTGTGTCGACGATGCGGTACCGATACCTTACTTTGCGAAACGGCGTTTGCCACGCGTTTTCGAGGCGAACGTGCTCACGGTGCGTCGATGACGTCGTCTGCCGGGTCGGCCGACGATTCGGGGCGAAGCTGTTCGGCGGGCGGTTCGAGACGGGGACGCGTGGGCCGTTTTTTGCGGCGACCGAACAGGTACTGCGAGCCGAGCTCGACCAGCATTCGACCGCCTTCGGCGATCTGGGTTTTCGTTTGCGCCCAACGCTGTTCACGTCGCAACGCGGCCGTCGCCCGCAACCGGCGAACTCGGTGGGCCTGGTGCAGTACGTGGCCGAGAGCCGCCGTTAGGCTGTCGGGGCTGTCTTCAAGGTTGTACAGGCGATCGGGATGCGTGCACACCGGCGCGATCACGTCGCGTTCGACGTCGAGGGCTGTCGCTATTTGCTCGACCAGGTTCGAGACGTTGCGTTCTTTTTCGGAAAGCGGTGCTTCGAACGCGTACGGGGGCGACCATTCGTCTTCCGGCGGAAGCTCGTCGATATGCGTCAGGGCGACCACTACCGGCGGTTGCAGACGCTTCGGATCGTTTGCGAAGAAGCGACGCATCTCGGCGAGGAATCGCACGAGCGGCTTGGCGACTTCCGATCGAGCCGAGCACACCAAAAGGATCACGTCGGCCGCCAGCACTTCCTTTTTCCACTTGACGAACGGGTGTCGCCGATCGAACCGCTCGAGACCGGGGGTGTCGAGCAACAGCAGTCGGCCGAAGTCTTCGCGGTTAACGACGTAGTGATCGACGCGGGCGGTCGAAGGAACGTCGTCGGTCGGCCACGGCGTTCCACACACCGCGAAAACCAAGCTCGTCTTGCCGGCGCCGCGCGGACCGAGAACCAACACACGCAAGGGCGCGGCGTTTTCTTCAACGTCGAGTCGGCGTGCCTTGGCGACGGCCTTGCGATCTTCGGCCGGGGCATACGTCTTGAGCGAATCGTCCTCGACCAAGGCCCTGCCCGAGTAGAGTTCGATGGCGTAGTAGCCGATCCGACGCACGGCGAAGCCGATCGCCCAGCGGCGGATTTCGTCGCTCGGTCGACGAAATCCGCCGC
>CAYVVR010000171.1:0-7901 GCA_964454655.1 uncultured Planctomycetaceae bacterium
CCCGCGAACTGCCCTACGGTGTGCTGCGCGATGCTTTGACACGAGGCGGCGTTTACTTCGAAACGTGAGCGTCGTGACGACCGACCGTTTCCCGCGAATCGCCCCGTGACGACGGCCGACGGGGCCGGAGAGAAAACGCGGCACGTCGCCCTTCTGTTTAGTGGGGGAGGGCGACGTGTTTCTTGCAGCGCCCGGTGCGGCAAAATGTAGGCACTGCGGCAAGTGTAGCGATTGCGTTTTCGGGGGAATCATTGACCCTTTCGGTCGGTACGGTCGATAATACCGGCAGGCCCGAAGTGTTGTTTCCCCATATTGGGTGGGGTTGTCTCATGTGGATTCGCCGACAATCCGGTTCGACGCTGCGCCGCAGGTGGGTCTATCGCGCGGCCTTGCTGGCGTTGTGTCTGCACGTGTCGGCCGGATGCCATTGGCATCATCCGCAGGAGGGCCGATTCGTCCATCGCCCCGCCGACGAACCAACGACCGCGGCTTGGTCGCACGTTTGTTGTCCCTGCCGAGGCGATGTTGCATCGCACGGAGAGCGCTGTTGCTTGGGCCGATGTCCGATCGTCCCGGTCGGCACGCCGGCGACCCCCTTCGGCCCTGCGTCGTCGCTTGCCGTCGGGGAGATGGGGCTTCCGACCACCTTGCCGTGTACTGCCGCTTGTGCAGCTATGGGCTGCGCTTCAAAGACCGAAGCGGCTAGGCGTCTTTTCTTGCTCTGCGGCGTCTTGCGCTTGTAATCCGCGCAATCTGAGAAGTCTGCGCGGTCTGGTGTGATCAGTCGTTCTAGGCTGCGCCGTCGATCGACGCAAGGGCAGTTGTTTTTCGGCATTGGTTCGTCGTGTCCGTCATGGAGCGAGCTGTTTCTGGGTAGCGAGGAATTAGCGGTATGAGTGATCATCCAGCCAACCCCCCCGTGTCGGGCGAAGGAAATCGTGGAGAAAGCGCACACCGAAAACGGGCATGTGGAACGGCGATCTGGTGGCCGGCGATCGGGGGATTCGTCGCCGGTGTGGTCGTCGGCGTCGTGATCCTCCAGTGGGCGGCTTTTTCGGGATCGCCGTTGTTCGAAACGCTTGGGGCGATTGCCGAACACGACCACGCAGACGAACAGACGACGGCACACAACGTCGATTCGCACGACCACGACGAGGAACAGGCAGAAGCGAGCGAGCACGACCATGCGCCCGGCGAACCGTGCGATGAGACGCACGACCACGAAGCCGAAGACGAACCGCATGCCGAGGAACCGGAAACGGTCCTAGAGCTATCGGAACAGGCGCGCAAGAACATCGACCTGAAGGTCGTCACCGTCGCGCGAGGTTTGTTCGTGCAACGGAAGTCGGTTCCTGCCGTCGTCGTCGAGGTGCCCGGTCGTAGTCGGACGGTCGTTTCGGCGCCGATTACCGGGATCATCGAACGTGTCGAGCCGGTGGCAGGCCAGGTCGTCGCACCGGGCGATACGTTGTTCACGCTGCGATTGACGCACGAAGATCTGGTCGAAAAGCAAAGTCGATTTCTCGAATCGCTCGAAGCGGCCGACGTCGTTCGGCGGGAGATCGCACGGCTCGAACAAGTGACGCAAAGCGGCGTCGTCGCAGGCAAACAATTGTTGGAGCGAAAGTACGAGCTCGAAAAGCTCGATGCGGCCTTGCATGCCGAACGCGAGGCCCTCTTGTTGCACGGTCTTTCGGCTACACAGATCGACGAGATCGCCCGCACACGCCGGTTGTTGCAACGCATTACGATCACCGCCCCGGTGTTGCAGCACGAGGGGGATGCATCCCACGAAGCCGTCTGGCAAGTCGCCGATTTGGCGGTTCAGCCGGGCGTGCAGGTAGAAGCCGGGGCCGTCTTGTGTGAACTTACCGATGTTTGCCGGTTGTGGATCGAAGGCCGGGCGTTTGAGACCGACACGGCATTGCTGCAAACGATCATGCAGGAACAGCGGCCGATCGACGCGGTATTTCCCGGCGACCCGAAGGGGACGCTGTCGGGGCTGCGCATCTTGGCGATCGACAACGCGATCGACGAACAGTCACGGGCACTGCGGTTTTACGTCGAGACGAGCAACACGATCGTTGCCGAACGGCGGGACGAGCAAGGACGCCGGTTCGTCGTGTGGCGGTTGCGTCCGGGGCAACGAGGCGAACTGTTGTTGCCGGCCGAATACCTGCCCGACGTGCTTCTCGTGCCCGGTTCCTCCGTGATCGACGAAGGACTCGAACGATACGTATACCGCGAGCACGAAGGGCATTTCGAGCGGGTCTCGGTGCATCTGTTGCAGCGAGATCGCGAGTCGGCGGCGATCGCAGATGACGGCAGTCTGGCCGTGGGCGATCGTATCGCCGCAGACGGGGCTTATCAGATTCATCAGGCCATCAAGAATCGAAGCGGCCCGGCGATCGATCCGCACGCGGGGCACAACCACTGAACGCCTTGTTTGTTCGACACCGACGACCGCACCACAGGCCCACGACAGGAAGAGGAACCAATGCTGGCAGCGTTGTTCAATCGCATCATTCGTCTTTCGCTGGAGAATCGCGTGGGCACGGCCGTTGCCGCGATTCTCTTGGTGATCCTCGGCGCGAGGGAAACGTATCGCCTGCCGATCGACGTGTTTCCCGATTTGAATCGACCGCGGGTGGTCGTCATGGTCGAAGCCCCCGGTTTGGCCCCGGAAGAGGTCGAGACGCTCATCACGTTTCCGATCGAGGCGGCGCTCAACGGAGCGACCGGCGTGCAGGCCGTGCGCACGTCGTCCGCTTCGGGGTTGGCGGTGATCTACGTCGAATTCGATTGGGGAACCGATATCTTCAACGATCGCCAGATCGTCGCCGAACGGTTGGCACTCGTGTCGGATCGTTTGCCCGAAGGTGTGCGTCCGCAACTGGCCCCGATCGCTTCGATCATGGGGCAAATCATGATCATCGCCATGTGGAGCGAGGACGGCAGCACCTCGCCGATGGAATTGCGAACACTGGCCGACTGGGTGGTTCGGCAACGACTGCGGACGATCTCGGGCGTCTCTCAGATCTTCGTGATGGGCGGCGACCGCAAACAGTTCCAGGTGTTGGTCGATCCCGACGCGCTCGTTCGTTTCGGCGTGACGTTGCACGAGGTCGAAACGGCGTTGCGCGAAAGCAATGCAAACGTAGGCGGAGGCTACCTCGACGAACTGGGGCCGAACGAGCTGATCGTCCGCGGCATCGGACGTTTGAAAACGATCGACGACGTGCGCGACATCGTGGTCACCTCGCGCGACGGACGCCCCGTCGTCGTAGGCGACGTGGCCCGGGTGATCGAAGGACCGCAAACCAAGCGCGGCGACAGTGCCGCCTACGCCCGCACCGAAGACGGTTTCAGCGGCGGAAGAGCCGTCTTGCTGACGATCAACAAGCAACCGGGAGCCGACACCCGTCGGGTGACGACCGAAATCGTGCGGGAGCTCGAGAAGCTGAAAGCCTCGATGCCCTCCGACATCCGGTTTCATCCCGAGATGTACCAGCAAAAACAGTTTATCGACTTGGCGATTCGGAACGTCATGGAGGCGTTGCGGGACGGTGCGATCCTCGTGCTGGTGATCCTGTTCTTGTTCTTGCTCGACTTGCGGACGACGTTCATCACGTTGACGGCGATTCCCTTGTCGATTCTGACGACGGCGTTGGTGTTTGCGGCGTTCGGGTTTTCGATCAACACGATGACGCTGGGCGGCTTGGCCGTGGCTATCGGAGAACTGGTCGACGACGCCATCGTGGGCGTCGAGAACGTCTACCGTCGGTTGAAAGAGAATCGCCGCAGCGCGTCTCCCAAGTCGCCGCTGCGGATCGTGTTCGAAGCCAATGCCGAAATCCGCGGTTCGATCGTCTTCGGGACGTTCATCGTCACCTTGGCTTTCGTGCCGGTGTTCGTCTTGGGGGGGCTGGAAGGGCGCCTGTTCTTCCCGCTGGGAACCGCGTACATCGTATCGCTTGCGGCGTCGCTGGTCGTGTCGCTGACGATCACGCCGGTGCTGTCGTATTGGTTGCTGGCAACCCGCCTTGGATGGCCGATCACTGCAGCGGGGATCGCCACGGCCGTCGGCCTCGGCGCCGGCATGTGGTGGCTGCCGGGCATGTTCGACCGCTTGGGATGGGAACGTGTCGCCGAGCTTTGGGACCGAGGCGGAATGTGGTCGGTAGGCATCGGCACGCTTGCCGCGGGAGCGGTTGTGTTCGTGTCGCTCGTTGCGAGCGAGCGCTTGCTGCAAGCAGATCGTGACAGCTTCATTTTGCGGATTCTCAAGGCCGGAGCCGGGGGCGCCATCCGCTTCAGTACCCGCCGACCGCGCACGGTGTTGGCGACGGCCGCGTTGATTCTTGTTCCCGCGATGGTTTTGTTGCTGCGGATGGAAAGAGATTTCTTGCCGCCGTTCGATGAAGGGGCGGTGCAGATCAACGTGTTGTTGCCGCCCGGCACCTCGCTGGCCACCTCGCAGCGAGTGGCCGCCGACGTGGAACGTCGCCTCATGGAAATCGACGATATCGAAGCATTCGTGCGGAAGACCGGACGCGCGGAACTCGACGAACATGCGGTGCCCGTGAGTCGTTCCGAGTTCATCGCCACGTTGAATCCGCATTCCGGCCGCAGCCGAGAAGAAGTCTTGGCCGAGATTCGGGAGGCGTTGCACGAAATACCGGGGATCGTCGTCAGCGTGGAACAGCCGTTGGCACACCTGATTTCGCATATGCTTTCGGGCGTTCAGGCCCAAATCGCGATCAAGATTTACGGCGACGATCTCGACACACTACGGCGAATCGCCGACGAGGTCCACCGCGAGGTGGCGACGGTACCCGGCGTCGTCGATTTGCAGAAAGAACCGCAAATCGAAATTCCGCAATTGCGGATCGAAATCGACGGTGCCCGGTTGAAACAGTACGGCTTGCGGCGAGCCGACGTCTACGAACTGGTCGAAACCGCCCTGCAAGGCAAGGTGGTCTCTGAAATCCTCTTGGGACGTCGGTCGTTCGACCTGATGGTGCGATTGGACGAACGATACCGCGAAGACATCGAACGGATCAAGCGACTTCCGCTGACGTTGCCCGGCGGCGGGCAGATCGCCCTCGAAGCCGTGGCCGACGTCTATGAAAGTAGCGGTCCGAACACGATCAATCGGGAAAAAGTTCGACGACGGATCGTCGTTCAATGCAATACGGCGGCCCGGGGGCTGGTCGACGTCGTCGACGATATCCGCCGACGGCTCGGGCCGCTCGAGCGAGAACTGCCGATCGGATACATGATCGAGTACGGCGGACAGTTCGAAAGCCAGGCCTCGGCGACGCAAAGCATGGCCGTCGCATCGGGATTGGCCCTGTTGGGCATGTTCATGGTACTGTACACACTGTTTCGCTCGGCGAACCTCGCGTTCCAGGTATTGGCCGCGCTGCCGGCGGCGTTCATCGGATCGGTCGTCTTGCTCGCCCTCACGCATCAAACCCTCAGCGTGGCCGCCATGGTCGGGTTCATCTCGTTGTGCGGCATTGCATCGCGAAACGGCATCCTGTTGATCGAGCACTACCTGCACTTGGTGGCTTACGAGGGCGAAGACTGGTCTCCGCAGATGATCGAGCGGGCGGGCAAAGAACGTGTCGCCCCGGTCTTCATGACGGCCCTGACCTCGGGGATGGGCTTGTTCCCCCTGATGTTGGCGGCCGGAGAACCGGGGAAAGAGATTCTTTACCCCGTCGCGACGGTGATCATCGGTGGATTGATCTCGAGTACCATCTTGGAGTTCTTCGTGCGGCCGGCCCTGTTTCAGTGGCTGGGTATCCCGGCCGCCAAACGGGTTCTCGCCGGTCGTAAAGACGACGTTTTTGGCGATGAGAACAGCGTCTCAATACGCACATTGGAGGATCGGGAAAACAGCGGGGGTTCGAGGGGATAGGTGAGACAGAAAAGCAGGGTCGGCTTTTGCGTTTGTGGCGATTTTCGGGGACGGCAAGGCGTGCTCCGGACGAAGGACGATACGAGGGGAAGGCCTCGTGCGAAGGATTCAGGGAGGAACGACGATGGTGCATCGGATGGCGATCACGCCGGCTGTGTGTGTCGGCGCGTGGCTGATAGCGACCGCGTCGTGGGCGCAGGACGTTCCGATATCCACGGCGTTGCAAGAGGACGTGATCGTCGTTTCCGACGCGCCGACGAAGCCGGTCGCCGACACGCCGCAGGACGCAAGCGATGTGCTTCGGATTGCCGAGTTACACCGCCGGGCGATGCAGAACCATCCGACGCTCGTTCAGGCTTCACGCAAGATCGCTGCGTTGCGTGCCTTGGCGTATCAGGCCGGTTTGCCGCCGAATCCGCGCATCGGTTATTCGGCAGAAGAGATCGGCGACGAAGGCGGTGCGGGGCTTCAAGGGGCGGTTTTCTCACAGGAACTACTCACCGGCGGCAAGCTTTCCGCCCGCAAACAGGTGTACTTGAAGGCGGTCGAACAGGCCGTACAAGAGTACGAACTGCAACGGCGGCGAGTCGAGAACGATGTCGATCTCGCCGTCGTCGATGTCTTGGTCGCTCGCGAGAACACACGCATCGCCGAACACCTGGCATCGTTGGCGCGGCAAGCGGCGGAGGCGGCCGAGAAGCTTTACGCTGCGCAAGAGGTCGGTCGAACCGACGTCATCCGGACGCAAATCGAGCTGGAACAAGCCGACGCGGCCGTCGACGACGCCCGCTTTGAAGAAGCCGCGGCGTGGCGACGTCTTGCAGCGCTGATCGGCGAGCCCGATTTGCCGCCGCAACCGCTGGAGGATCGTCTGGACGAGGCCGTTCCCGATTTGGACTGGGAGACGGTTCGCGCGCAATTGTGGCGCGAAAGCCCCGAGATCGCGAAAGCAGCGGCGCAAATCGAGCAGGCTCGCGCACGCCTTGCCGCCGAATGTGCCGAACGTTCGCCCGACGTGGATCTCGAAATGGGCGTTCACTACAACGATGCGACCGACGACACCGTCGCGTCGGTTGGGGTGACGGTGCCGTTGAAGGTGTACGACCGCAATACGGGAAGAATCCACGCCGCAGAACACGAGTTGGCGATTGCGCGGCAAGAATTGAGACGCATCGAGCTGTCGCTTCAATCGCGTTTGGCCGAGGTCTTTCGCGATTACGAACAGGCCAAAACCGAATATCGCCGCTACAAGGACGAGATTCTGCCTCGCGCCGAGCAGGCGTTGTCGATGATTCGCGAGGGATATCGTCAAGGTGAGCTCGGTTTGCTCGACTTGCTCAGTGCGCAGCGCACGTATTTTCAGGCGAGGAGAACTGCCGAAAACGCCTTGGGCGACGTATGGAAAGCGGCCATTGCCGTCCAAGGGCTTCTTCTGGTCGGATCCCTCGAACCGATCGATCGGTAATCTCCCGACATTGCTTCTTGCACGAAGTGGATGGGCCGCCCGCCGTGCGGCCGCTGAAAGGACGCATCGGGCCGTTGTCCCGTCGATCGTGTGGGATTCGGTGGCTAACCGCAGGGCTTCGACACGGTGAAGCGTTCGCTTTGTTGAAATCCGGCAATTCGGAAGTTAGGATGCGGTCGGCTGCCGGCACGAGTGGCTGCGTGTCGGGCAGACGAAAGCGAGGCGGCGCGAAAACGCCGCCGTGTGCATGACCGGGCGATCGGCTCGGTACGTTCCGGCGGGGGCGTGCATGGCAATGGGCTGTCGATTCTTCCCGCAGGCGGAGATTTGCCATGAAATTACACTACGCCCTCATTGTGTTGTTGACGGCTGGATGTGGCGTCGCGCGGGCCGACGATCTGAGTCGGGCGGTGCGTGAAAGCGGCGTGCAAGGCGGCGTCGTCGTGCATCTGCACTGCGGCGACGGATCCCGGACCGCTGCGTTGCGTCTCGATGACCGTTTTCTCGTGC
>CAYVVR010000172.1:0-7893 GCA_964454655.1 uncultured Planctomycetaceae bacterium
CGTTTCGAACGCCAAGACCCGGACGAGCCCATCCGGAAAGATCTCCATTGGCCCGGTCCGTTGCGCATCGAACCGACGTTGATAGGACGCAACCATTACCTGCTGATGCTGGCACCGACGCCCAGTTCTGCCGAGGCGGTGTGGCGACGGCTTCCACCGTTGGACGGGGCGAATCGGTTTTCGAACGTGAAGCCGGGAGCGATGATCTTGGCGGTCGATCAAGGGAACCATCCGCTACTTGTCGCGCAAAGCTACGGCCGCGGAAGAGTACTGGCCTTCGCGGGCGATTCTACCTGGCGATGGTGGATGCACGGGTTCGACCGGGAGCACAAGCGATTTTGGCGTCAGGCCGTCCTTTGGTTGGCCCAGATGGATGAGTCGCAAACGAACGAGGTGTGGGTGCGCATCGAGCGTCGCCGCGTGCCGATGGGTGAGAGCGTGCCCTTCGAGGTGGGGGCGAACGACCCCATGGGGAACCCCATCGATACCGCCCGCTTCGAAGTCGAATTGGTCCATCCCGACGGTACGGCGGAACCGGTCGACGTGCAACGCGTGGTCGACACT
Source organism: uncultured Planctomycetaceae bacterium (assembly GCA_964454655.1). Lineage (GTDB taxonomy): Bacteria > Planctomycetota > Planctomycetia > Pirellulales > Thermoguttaceae > CAYVVR01. The sequence continues at coordinate 565 of CAYVVR010000172.1, forward strand.
TGGCAGGGAACGATCCGGCAAACCGACGTGCCCGGCGATTACACGGTGCGCGTACGCGCGATTCAGGACGGTCAATCGTTCGGCCAAGACCAAGGCCGATTCATCGTCTTGAAACAAGATCTGGAACTCGACCGACCGGCAGCCGATCCGCTGTTACTCGAAGAGCTGGCCGAGCTTTCCGGCGGCGAGGTCGTTCCTCCCGAGGAGCTGGGCGACCTGTTCAAGCGGTTGCTCGATTCCGCCGAGGAATTGGAGGTCCCCCTAGAGACGCGAAAGCCCCTGTGGGACACTTGGTGGATGCTGATCCTTTTCGCGGCGACGATGACGGCTGAATGGATCCTCCGCAAGCGGTGGGGACTGGTGTGAGCCGCACATGCTGTCTCGTCACAGTTTTGCGTTTGGAGGGGCGACTGTGGCGGCGACCGTTCCCGTCGGTACCGGGTGAAATCTGAAGTTCCAGGATCATGGACGCTTCCAACGTGCCTGCATGTGAAAACGTCGAAGGGCGTCGCGTGGCCTTTCTCGGCCGGTTGGCGGGAATGTCACGGCGTGACGCGATGCGACGTCTGCGCGAAAAGGGGGCCGTAGTGGTCGATCGACCCGACGGGGAGATCGACTGGTTGATCTTGGGAGAGCAGGATCTGTCGTGGACCGATTCACCCGACTGGTCCGAGTTTCTCGATCGCCGAGCACTGGAATCGCTCGAAGAAGGACGCCTGGAAATCCTAACGGAAACCGAGCTGTGGCGACGGCTGGGGCTCATCGACGAGGGACACCACGTCCAAAAACTCTACACCCCGGCCATGCTGGCCGAACTGATCGGCGTACCCGTCTCGGTGGTTCGTCGCTGGCATCGTCGCGGACTGATCACGCCGATTCGCGAAGTCCACAAACTTCCGTACTTCGATTATCGAGAGGTCGTGACGGCCCGACGCTTGGCCGAGTTGCTCGCCGCCGGCATGTCGCCGGCGATGATCGAAAAGAAACTGTCGGGGTTGGCCAAGTTTGTTCCCGATCTGGCTCGCTCGTTGGCCCAGTTGTCGATCATCGTCGAAGGCAAGGAAATCCTTCTGCGAAGCGGCGAAGGGTTGATCGACGCAAAGGGGCAAAAACATTTCGACTTCGAAGCCGCCGAGCGGCTTGCCCGGCAGGAGACGTCGGAGGACGAAGTCCCGGCCGTGTTGTCGCTGACCGGCATTCTGGCCGAGGCGGGGGGCCTGGAACAAGAGAAGCCGAGCGTCGAGGAATTGGTCGATATGGCCCTCGACCTGGAGGATCACGGTCGGTTGGCCGAGGCCGCCGATATGTATCGTGCCGCATTGGCGGCCGGCGGGCCGAACAGCGAGTTGTGTTTTCGGTTGGCCGAACTACTCTATCGATTGGGAGATTTGCACGGCGCCCGCGAACGGTACTTGGCCGCGCTCGAGATCGACGAAGATTTCGTCGAGGCGCGAGCAAACCTCGGGTGCGTCCTTGCCGAGTTGGGAGATCTGGAGCTTGCGGCGGCCGCTTTTCGGGGGGCCTTGGCTTTTCATCCTGATTACGCCGATGCGCATTACTTATTGGCGAAAACGCTTACCGAACTTGGTCGCGAAGAGGAAGCCGTCGTGCATTGGCAACAATTTCTTACGTTGGCTCCCGAGAGCCCGTGGGCAGCTCAGGCAAAGGCCGAGTTGGGGCTGGAGCATTGAAACAGGTCTGCCTCGGAGAGGAGAGATTCGAACGACCGGCAACGCAGGCTGATTTTGGAAAATGGTCGGTGCCTGCGATCTCTTCGTAACCGACACGATTTGCCCACTGTCGAGGGGTTTTGCGATCGAGACGGGGGAATGCAACCAGTTTCGGTTCTGCCGGGTCGATAGATCGACGATGGGAAGGCGGATTCTCGCCGTCTCGAATTGGGTACGTCAAACGGATCAAACCAACACGATCGTCCGTCATGTCCACGCTCATCGAACAATATCGCATGGACCCGACGACGTGGCTGTACGTCTCGTCGTTGATGACGATCGGTATATATTTCCGGTTTTACCGTTTTTTCAGCATCCGCAACCTCGACCTGATCGGTTTGATCGCGTTTGCACCGGGATTGCTGCTGTTGCGTCACGGACCGGAAGCGGCGGCGTACCTGTGGCTTTTCGGCGTGCTTGTGTTATTCCTGGTGCGGCTGATGATCGATCCCGTGTTGAAACGCCGGCCGCTGGTTGCTCCGAACCTTTCTTCCGACGGGATCACCTTTACCGTACTGGCTCTGTTTGCCTTCTTGATCGCAAGTGTTTTTACCGAGCATGCCGTTCAGGTCGAACCTACGCGCTGGTTCGATACCGAGGTTGCGTCCGTCGACGGCGAACTGCCTTCTGAAGCGAACGACGATTCGCCGTTGCCTCGTGTCCCCGGTTTCTTGCCGTTCTATCGATTTGCAGGCGTGCCGGTAGCCGGCGCCTTCGCAGATCGGGCAGAAGCCGCGGCGTTTGCCTCGCAGGGCGTGGGAACCGGCATCAAGGTGGTTGCCGTGATCGCGCATTTTGCGATCATCATCGGGTTGATCGTCGTCGGCACGTGGCACTTCGACAATTTTCAAGGGGGCATTGCTGCCGCCGCCTTGTATCTTCTGTTGCCGTACACCGCACAGTTTACGGTGCGACTGGATCATATATTGCCGGGAGCCTTTCTCGTTTGGGCCGTGGCGACCTATCGTCGTCCTGTCCTTTCGGGAGTGTTGATCGGCGCGTCGTTGATCGTGTTTTACCCGGTTGCGTTGATTCCCCTGTGGGCGGGATTTTATCGCCGGAGAGGCCTATTCCGATTTTTGTTTGGTGTGGCAGCGGCGTTTGGCGTCTTGGTTTTGCTTCAATGGGCACTTTGGGGTGGGGGGCCGTTGTTTCGAGAAGGCGTTGCCGCTTTGCTCGGCCGGGGGTTGCTTTCCACCGGAGGGCTCGACGGGTTTTGGGAATACCACTCGCCTGCCCTGCGGATCCCGATATTGGCGACGCTGGTCGTGCTGGTGATCAGCTTGGGGCTCTGGCCGTTGGAGAAAGACTTCGGCAACCTATTGGCAGGAACCACGTCGATCTTGATCGGGTGCCAGTTCGTCCACGGTTATCAGGGCGGTATTTACATGGCATGGTTCCTGCCGAGCCTCGTGTTGGTCATCTTTCGGCCGACGCTCATTGATCGAACGGCAGATCGCACGGTTCCGGAACGTTGGTTCGCGCCGATCCCTGAGGGGCGTGATCCCATCCTGTGGCTGCGGCAAGTCCTTTTGCGAGGCCGGAAGAAGCGAAACAATTAGCCCTGCCCAACGCTTGATTGCCGGCGGCCTCTGGAAAGACGGCAAAGCCTCGGCCGATGTGTCCTCGTTGGCGACTTGTTGCTCTTGCTGTTTACGGGGCGCCCGCTTCGGCCGGAGCCTCGGCTCGCCGGTTTCGCAAGGCTGATTGCGTTTGCGCCCGGCGCTGCTGGGCGTACCAGGCTTGCCAGCGTGCTTCGTCGAAACCGAAGTTGACGCCTCCGCACAATTCGACCAACGCTTCCAACACCGGCCGGTTCATGACCTCTTGCTTTACGTACTTCGGTGAATTCCCCCCGAAGCTCAAACCGGGCAAACGGTTGCTGCCGTCGGTGGCAAACGAGGCCGAGGTTCCGGCACCCGACTGAGGAACCGGGACCTTGACGGTCATGACCAACGCGTCGATGAGACTTGGGATCGCAGAAGGATCGCCCAGCTCACGCAGGGCCGCGGCGGCGCGATGGACGCGTGTCAAATCATTGCTTTTCAGTTGCCCGGCAAAGAACGCCACGATCTCGTCGGAGGGGCGTTGCTTGAGAATTTCGATTGCGCGCAACCGAGCTTCTTCGAGCGGATCTTCAATGGCGACAAACGCCAATGCTCGTAAGGATTCAGGAGAGGGGATCTGGCCGAGCACGTCGACCAGCATAAGACGCAGGTGATCGTCCTTGGCGTTCTTCAGGGCATTCAACAAAGGAGGCACGGCGACCGGATCACGGATCGATTGAAGCGATTCTTCGGCCACCCGAGACCGCTCGGTACCCAACCAAGCCAACCAAAGCTGGATTTTCTGCGTCCATTCTTTGCGTTTTTCGTTCTCTGCTTCGCGCTCTTTCAAGATTTGTACTTCCTGAGGCAGCATCCAGCGGCCTTTGTACCGGACATAGCCCTGAGCCTGCATGATTTCGTCGCGGGTTTTCCAGCCGTCTTCGGTTTTGACGTACCCCAACAGGGCTCTGGCACGGGCGTTGTCGGGATCAAGCTGAATCACGCGGCGCAGTTCCGATTTCCGTTCCTCGGCGAGATAATGTTCGGCACACCATTGCGCCAGCTCTAGGTGACCTTCGACCGTGTCGGGAGTCGTCTCACGCTTCAAGAGGTACTCTCGCTGAATCGGCCGCAACCGTTCGATTTTGTCGATTTGGGATCGTTCGAACGACAGCAAGGCACCCTCGGGCGTGCGGATCCGAATCGAAGAGTCGCCTTCCTCGCTTTCGATCGTTCCCTCGATCACGACGCCGGTAGTCAGCGTAACGGAGTCGGCAAACCCTCTACCAAGTGATATAGCCCAGAAGACGCTTGCGATCGCGAAAACGCTCAGAACTCGCCCTGCCATAACGACTCCCCTCCAGTAGAGGGAGGTGAACTTTGCTTTACCATCCCTTAGATGTAGTATAGGAGCGCCCGGTTCCTGCCAACAATGAAAATCTCGTCTTGGTACCGCCGATCGGCGGTGCTGCATCTTGTCGAAGGAGGTAACCCAGCGTGACCCGTGTTCCCGATGAACACCGGAAAGAGGCTCCCCGCGTCGTGCGATGCGTCGTGGTGACCGTCAGCGATACCCGCACGCGCGAGACCGATAAGGGAGGCGACGTGTTGGAGTCCCTTTTGCGGACAGGCGGCCACGAGGTCGTCGATCGCACGATCATTCCCGATGATCCGGCAAGAATCGAAACGGTCGTCAACGACTGTGTCCGACGCGACGACGTCGATGCCGTTTTCCTGACGGGGGGAACGGGCCTGGGTAGCCGCGATCACACTTACGAGACGGTATCTCGGCTCATCACGCGGGAAATCCCCGGCTACGGCGAGCTGTTCCGGATGCTCAGTTTTCGGGAGATCGGGCCGGCGGCAATGCTCAGCCGTGCGACCGCCGGTCTGATCGGAACGACGCTGATCGTAACGACGCCTGGTTCTCCCGGCGGTGTGCGGACGGCGATCCAAGATCTCATCTTGCCCGAGCTCGGGCATGTGATTCGAGAGGCCCGAAAATGAATCCCTCTGCATGGGGGGTGGCGTGATTCATCTTGATCGGCTTTCGGTCTTCGATTAGATACTGCGTTCCAATTTGGGGCTTGCCCCCCCCTAATTCGTGGTTGGTGCGTAGGCGAGAGAACCGATTGCACAGCCTTGCCGATCGAGTGAACGATGATCCACGACCGGACGACTTTGATTCTTGCGGCAGGAACAGGAGCTCGCTGGACGGGCGCATCGCCGAAACAATTGGCCCTATGCGGCGGCGTTCCGCTGATCGACCGCACGATTGCCTTGGCGAGGGATTTTGATATTTCGCCGGTTGTCGTCGTGACGTGTGATCCCCGCATCGTGCGGCCCTCGGCCGGGTGGTACATGCCCAGGCGATGTCGCTGGGCGGTCGAATCGCTGTACGAGACACGGCCGCTATGGCGCGAACGAACAGTCGTATTGCTGGGCGACGTGTTTTACACGGAAGAAGCGTTTGCGGCGATCACTTCCGACGTGCGCAGCTTGGCGTTCTTTGGACGCTCGGGGCCGAGTCGTTTCACCGGGAGTCGGCACGGCGAGATGTTCGCCCTCGTGTTCGACCGATCCCTGACAAATCGGTTGATATCGCATCTCAAAAGGGCCATCGAGGACGCGCGACGAGGTGGGCGAGGCAAGCTCTGGGAATTGTATCGCTCGTGTGCCGGTCTGCCGCTACGCCGGCATCAGGTCGAAGACGCCTTGTTCTGTGAAATCGACGACCACACCGACGACATCGACTCCGTTTCCGAATATCGGCGCAAACGTCGCATCTGGGAAGGCCGTGTTCTCAGGAAGGCGAAGTCGGAACTTCACGATCGTGGTAGCGTCATGAGTGTTCGGCGGCATTTGGGAATCCGCAGGATGCGACGTGCTGCTTGAACGCCCTGATACGGCCGCGGTTGCGATGATTGCCCGCGACGCCGAGCGTGGATCGCCGCTTGTAGAAAGCCCGAAGCGGACAGCTCCATCGAACCTGTCGATTACGCGGACTCACAAAGTCGCGACGGACACACCGGAATTGGATTCGCCGGCGGTGTATTCCCGTTATGCATGCGAATGATTGCATCGCCCACCGGATCGGAACACACTAAAGCGAAGCGTGAACGGTCGCACCTTGTTTGTGACGGAGGAACTTCCGATGAAACGTTTCGTTTCCGGTGTCGCGGCATTGCTGGTTGTGTTGGTCTGTTTCGCGGAACCGGTTTCCGCCGAGGGGCCCACGCTCAAACTTTGGCCGAAGGGATTGCCGGCCGATGCAAAACCCTTGCCGCCCGAGCGGATTGCCGAATTGAAAGCCGCCAGCCAGATTTCGCGAGTGACGGTCGTTGAAGATCCGGTCATGACCCTTTATCGACCTGCGCCCGACAAGGCGAACGGGGCGGCCGTCGTGGTGTGTCCCGGCGGCGGATATCACATCTTGGCACTGGACAAAGAAGGCATCGAAATCGCCGAGTGGTTCAACTCGTTCGGTGTCACGGCGGTCGTCTTGCAGTATCGGGTTCCACGTCGGGATCCGGAACGGCCGTACTGGGAACCTTTGCAAGACGCGCAGCGGGCGATTCGCCTAACCCGGGCGCATGCCGAGGAATGGGGAATCGATCCGCACCGAGTGGGCGTGCTGGGGTTTTCGGCGGGCGGTCATTTGACGTGCATGACCGGGATGTATTGGCGGGAACGCACGTACGAACCGGTCGATGAAGCCGACGAGTTGAGCTGTCGCCCCGACTTCATCATGCCGATCTATGCCGCGTACTTGGGGCCGGGCATGGACGATTCGAAGCCCGAATTGGGGGAGCTGGTTCGTATCGACAAAGAGACGCCGCCCGCGTTCATGGCAGTCGCTGCCGACGACAAGGCCCGCGGATCATTGGCCGCCTTGTTTTTCGTCGAGTTGACCAAGGCGGGAGTTCCGGCCGAGGTGCACGTATTCGCGAAAGGTGGGCACGGGTACGGCTTGCGTCCCAGTGATCACCCCGTCGCGCAAACGTGGCCTAAACTGGCCGAAGCCTGGATGCGCGACATGGGCCTGCTCGACA
>CAYVVR010000173.1:0-7859 GCA_964454655.1 uncultured Planctomycetaceae bacterium
GCGTGCAACTTCGAGATACCACACTCCCTCGGCCCGAACGCCGCTAGCAACGTGTCCGTGCGAATATCCACCTTGCCTTAGTTCCGACAAACCGAGATAGATTTCCTCGTCTGCGTCGCTACCGACGATCGGCAACGGAGGTTCCCGGTCCTGCGGCGTCACACGCTCCCAGTACCGCGCAAACGCCTTTTTCAGGCGAGCCACGACGTCGGGATGTTCCGCCGCTACATCGACCTGTTGGGCGGGATCGTTCTCGATGTCGTACAGTTTCTTCAGGCCGACCAATCGCCAGCGTTGTGTCATCACGGCACTCGCTTCCGGTGTTCTCTCGTACCGTCGTTGTCGTTCCACGACGAGGCAACGGTCGGGCCATTTCCGCTGTGTTCCGCGAAGCAACCCCGCCAGGCTCATTCCGTCGAAGTCGATCGGACGGGGCAGCTCCAAACCGCACAGCTCGACCAAGGTCGGCAGCCAGTCAATGTGCGCGGTCAGGGTATCGATATCGCGCGCCGGGCCGAGATTCCCTTCGGGCCAATAGACGAAGCAAGGCACACGGTGCCCCCCGTCGACCAATCCGCCTTTGGCCCCCGACATGCCCGCATTGAACACGTTGCGGCCCCCCGCGGTCCCGTTGTCCGTCAAGAAGATCAACAACGTATCGCGGTCGAGCCGCTGTTCCTGAAGAAACCGTCGCAAGCGGCCCATGTTCCAGTCGAATCGCTCGATACTTGCATAGAAACCGGCGACTTGCGGCGACAGGCCGCGATCGAGGTACTTTCGATGCAGATCGGGCCGAGGAAGCGCACATGGTTGATGCGGCACATACGTGGCCAAATAGACGAAGAAGGGACGTTTCGGATCGCGACGACGGATGTACTCCATCGTCGCATCGAAGAAGACGTCGGGATTGAATCCGGGCCGGTATTCCCGTTCCCCGTTGTGCCAATAATGGTCGTTGACCCGATCGTTCCAGAAATAATCGTCGCTCGTTCCGACGCCGCCGTCCCCGCACCCCAGCCACTCATCGAATCCGCGATCCATCGGCCGATAAGGATAATTCGCCCCCAAGTGCCACTTGCCGAACATCCCCGTTTGATAGCCGTTGTGCCGAAATACTTCGGCCATCGTGACCTCGCCGCGACGGAGATGGTTTCCTCCCTGGATCGTGTGCCACACACCGACGTGGTGAGAGTACTTCCCCGTCATCAAGGCCGAACGCGTCGGCGCGCACGTCGGGTCGACGTGAAAGTTCGTCAAGCGAACGGCAACGTCGTGCAACGCGTCGAGGTTCGGCGTGTCGATCACGGGATTGCCGTGGGCCGCCAGATCACCGTACCCTTGATCGTCGGAAACGACGATCAAAACGTTGGGACGTTTGGGTTCCGCAGCCGTCCCGGTACTCACGACAAGGGCCGTCGTCACACAAGCAAGAAGAACCACAATCCCTCCGCGCCGGGTCCCATATTTTTGGCGCATCGCGGCCACCTCGATTTCGACTATCGGAATAGACAAAGGGCACCGTCGCGCTCTCCCCAAAGGCGGACGGCGCCGCTCACCGTTTGCTCGTCAGTGTTTCGTCGACGTTGCTCGCCGTTTCTTCTTGCTGTGAATAATCAACGGCTGCGGAGAAGGCACATCCTCGCCGGGTTTGCGGAACACATACGGAATCCACAGATCCCGCGCCTTTTTCCACTCGGCAAGCGTGCGCGTCGGATACCAAGCAGGCCAACCGTACCGGTTGAAATCGTATTCTTCTTCATGAGCGGCGGTCCAGTCGTCGACGGTATCGGTCGGACACGTGTCGGGGAACACGCCTTCCGCTCGAAACTCGTCGTCGACTCCCTTGTCGTGAATCACATTCTTGCGCCAGTTCTCAAGCTCGGCCAACAGGGTCGCCTTGACCTCGGCGTACCGCGGATCGTCGGCCACGTTGTGCAGTTCGTACGGATCGGTGCGCAAATCGTACAGTTCGATCGGTGGTTTGTGCGGGGCGAAGAAGGCGGCCTGCTCGGGCGTAAGCTTTCCTTCCAAGTACAGCACACTCATCTCGGCGAGCATGGGATAGGCCCCTTCCTTGTAGCGATTGAACTGCAAATAGGGTCGCTCGGGCATGAGATTCAGAATCAACTTGTAATCCCGCGACCGGATCGCTCGCATCGCGTCGTGCGTTTCGTCCATCTTGTCTCGCGCTGCGAAGATGTACTTTCGGTGCTTGATCTCTTCGCCGAACAGGCTCTTGCCATGCAGAGGAACCGGCGGCTCCACGCCCGCCACGTCCAAAATGGTGGCACAGATGTCGATCGCCATGACCAGATCGTCCGATACCTGCCCGGGTGCGATCTTCCCCGGCCAGCGAACGATCAGCGGCACGCGAATTCCCCCGTCGTACAAAAATTGTTTTCCGCGGATATGGCAACGGCCGTTGTCGGCACAAAAGAACACCAACGTGTTGTCGGTGAGGCCTTCCTCGTCCAAACGCTTCAACAATTCGCCGACCTCGCGATCGACGATTTGCATCTGTTCCAAGCCGTTCGCCCAGTCGCGCCGACACAATGGTGTGTCGGCATAATACGGCGGCAACTCGACGTCGTCGATGTCGATCGGCCGAACCGGATCCCGTTCAAACTGCCGATGTGTGCCCGAAAACGTAATACGAGCGAAAAAGGGCTGCCCGGGTTTGCGCTGCGACCAATCCGTCCCCATGAACAGCTCTTCCTTGCGGTCGGGCAAGAAGTTGACGTCCACCTTCCAACTCATCAACGCCGTGAAATAGCCCGCCTCTTGCATTAGTTGGGGAATCGGCTTGATCCCATCGGGCAACGGTTTCTTGTTGTGTTCCCGATGCTGATTCGCGCCGATGAAATTCTGATGAAAGCCCGTCATCATCGCCGAACGGGACGTCGAACAGACCGGCGCCGTCGTGAACGCCCAGTTGTAGCGAATTCCCTGAGACGCCAGTTTGTCGATGTTCGGCGTGTACACGCCCTTGGCGCCGTAGCACGACAGCTCGGTGCCCCAATCTTCGATCATGATCCACAGGATGTTGGGGCGTGATTGCTCTTGCGGATCGTCGGCCCGCGCCGCATTCGACACGCCACTCACCATCGTCGCTGCGAGGACGACCACAATTGCCCATGTTCTCCACATATCGTGCGTTCTCCCTGTCAATGGTTGTTCGGCGAAAGAAAGGCCTCGGTAGAGCCGACCGTCTGCGGCGCCGAGGCTTGCCCGTCCCAACGATACACCCCACCCGCGTTTGTGCGAAAAGTGAGCTTGCGTCCCTCGTACGACAACGTGCAAGGCTCTCCCTGTTTCGACTTGACGACCACGCTTTGCAGTCGGCCTTCCGTCCATTCCAAGTCGATTTCGAAACCACCTCGAGCGCATAATCCGCGGGCGTACCCGTCGGCCAGGTCGCTCGGCAGCGCCGGTAGCAACCGAATTTCGCCGGTATGACTTTGGACCAACATCTCGGCGATGGCCGCGCACGCTCCTAGATTCGCATCCGTTTCGAACACTTGCCTTTCCCGGCCCCGCTCACCGACGACAAATAGATTGTCCCAGGTGCTCTCGGACAACATCTCACTCAACACGGAAAAAGCCCGGTCGCCGTCGTGCAATCGCACGTAACAGCCGATCACCCACGCGGTAATGCCTCGGTATTCCGGAGAGGCGGCTGCACCGTTGGCCACTCGTACGTCCAACGACTTTCGGGCCGCCGCGAACAACGCCGGTGTTTGTTCACAATCGATCAGGTTTCCAGGACAAAGCCCCCACAGGTGTGAAATGTGACGGTGACCGGGGTTCTGCTCTTGAAACGGCTCGGCCCACTCGGCCAAACGGCCGTCGGGGTTGATCTTCAACGGCGGCAGACGTTCTTTCATCGCAATCAGCCGAGCCCGGAAGTCCTCATCCTTTTCGAGTATTTCCGAAGCAGAAATACATGCACTGAAGAGGCTGTCGACCAACTCGATATCCATCGTGGGGGCCATCGACACCGAAACCACGTGGCCGCGGGGACTGATGAACCGGTTTTCCGGCGAAGTCGAAGGCCCGGTTACCAGGTAGCCCGTGCGAGGGTCTTCCACGAGGTAATCGACGAAAAACTCGGCCGCTTCCCGCATGATCGGGTAAGCGCGTTCCTCCAAGAACCGCCGATCGAGCGTGTAGAGATAGTGATCCCATAAATGCATACACATCCAGGCCGGCGCCATGGGCCACACGGCGTACGGCGGATTTCCAACGGCCGCTGTAAAGTACCACGCATCGGTTGCATGATGCGCCGTGAAGCCGCCGCAACCGTATGTTTCGCGAGCGGTAATCCGACCACGCGGTCGCAATCGATCAAGCAACTCGAAAAACGGCTCATGGCATTCCCCGAGATTCGTAATCTCGGCCGGCCAGTAATTCATCTGAATATTGATATTGATGTGATAATCGGCATTGTATGGGGGATCGAGATGTTTCACCCACTTCCCCCATAGGTTGATCGGCATGGAATCCGGCCGCGAAGCGGTAATCAGAATGTATCGTCCGAGTTGGAAAAACAACGCGATCAATTGCGGATCGGAGGTTCCTTCCCGAAATGCCGCCAGTCGTTCGTCGGTGGGTACATCGTCACGCGCGGCGCTGCGATCGTCTCCCGGGTGCCCCGAAAACCGCAACGATACGCGTCGAAACAACCTTCGATGGTCGGCGATATGCGCCTCTTGCAATTGCCGATACGATTTTTGGGCAGCCGTACGGATACGGTTTTCGCAAACACTTTTCGGATCGTCGCCGTAGTAGTCGGTAGCCGCTGCCAACAAGATTGTGCACGAATCGGCGCCTTCCACTCGCAATCGCCCGTCTTCCACGGCGACGCGACCGTTTTCCGTCAAGACCTTAAGCAGCGCGTAATAGTGCACGCCTCGCCATCCGGCAACGGTCTTGCCGGTCGCCACTCCCGAAACCACCAACGTTCCGTCGGGGTTCGCCCGAATGTCGGCCTTGTGTCGCGCGAAATCGATCGCGAAGGTTACGCTGCCGGAGCGATCGCCGGACGTTCGCATGACGAATACTTGATCGACCGCACTGGAAAAGCACTCACGCTCGTACCGTACTTCGCCGACGCGGTATCGAACGGACGCCACGGCCGTATCGAGGTCCAACTCGCGACGATAATCGGTCGCAACCGCCTTCTCGGGATAATCGAATCGCAAAGTGAGATCGCCGAGCGTTTGGTACGTGTGCATCCCAAACTCGAGCCGTAGCCCGAGCATCTTGTCCTCGATCAATCGCTCGGCCTCGTAGTACTTACCCTGGAACATCAACTTCCGGGCGATGGGCAGATACCGAGCCCCTCCGGGCTTGTCTCTCGTAATGGGTTGTCCCGTCCACAGGGTGTCTTCGTTCAGCTGGATGGTTTCCTTCGTCGTACCGCCGTACACGACTGCCAGAAGTCGCCCGTTCCCAACCGGTAAGCCTTCGGTCCAGTCGGCGGCCGGCCGTCGATACCACAACCTCCACTCGGACCCGGTAACGAACTCGGACCGGAGCACCACGATTGCCAAGATCGCCCCAAGCAAGTATCGGCGCATCCTCGGCTCACGAAGACGGCTTCTCGTATCGCGCATGCCCTCATCCTTTTGCATGATTGATCCGAGGCGTGTCTGCTTCGACGATCGGTACCAATCTCGGTTCTATTGTGCGGCCGGGGCGGCTTTCCGCGGCTTGGCACGAACCGAGGGATCCAAATCGGCCTCGTGATCAGGAAATCTCACCGCCAACGCGCGTTTGACTTCCGCGAATTCCGGTTTGTCGGCAAGATTCTGGAAATCTTTCGGGTCGCTGAGTTGGTCGTACAATTCTTCGGACCCGTCTGCATATCGGATGTAGCGCCACCGTGCCGATCGCACGGCATGATTGCCGCGGCCTTGCGTCGTCACGACAGCCCGCTTCGACACGCGGTCGGGCTCCCGCAACCACGGCACTAGGCTTTCGCCGTCCAAAGAGGAAACCGGAGGAAGTCCGCACAGCTCGATGAGCGTCGGGTAGATGTCCAACAAGCTGACCGGCGCTTCGCAAACACCGCCTTTTACCGAGACACCGGGTGCAACGACGATCAGCGGCACGCGGGTCGTTTGCTCCCACAGGGCAAACTTTTCCCAGTGTTCCTTCTGACCCAGGTGGTACCCGTGGTCTGCCCACAACACGACGATGGTTTCGTCTCGGATCGGACTTGCATCCAGCGCATCGATCAGTCGTCCCACCATGTCGTCGGCAAAGCTGACCGATGCATAATAGCCCTGAACGGCGGCCTTCCATTTGCCGTGTTCCACGATCCAGCGGTGCCAATCGCGCTTCGCCATTTTTCGCCCGGCTTCGGGAACGTCCGCCAAATCATCCGGAACCGTTTCCGGCAATTCGATTTCATCAAGAGGATGCTTTCGAAAGTAGGTCTCGGGCGTGTACCACGGGATGTGCGGTCGATAGATGCCCACCGCCAAGAAAAGCGGTTTGTCGTGCCGTCGCGCCAGTTGTTCCGCCGCCCATCGCACGACCTTGGCGTCGGCCATCTCGTCCGGTTCGATCGGAAGGGGTGCCCAATCGAAACGCCCGCCGTAGAAGGCCTTGTCGGTATTCATGGGAATACGCGGCGGAAGCACTTCCTGCGGCATTTGCCGTTGTTTGGACGGAAAATACTCGTCCCAGGGCTGCGGATCGAGATACCCCGTGTAGCCTTCGCGGCTCAATGTGGCGGCATGATAGATTTTGCCGCCTCCAAGCGTGCGATAACCGGCCCGCCGAAACCATTCGGGCAGCGTCGGATGCTCAATCAGCCGCCGATTTTTCCGCCAATCTTGCCAGTTGTAGTAAACGCCGCTGGTCGTCGGTGCTAATCCCGTCAGCACACTGGTACGCGAAGGGTTGCACGCCGGCGCGGCACAATGGGCGTTGTTGAACAACACTCCGCGGCGTGCCAGTCGGGCGATATTCGGAGTCGGAATCGTGGTCTCACCGTGCATCCCTTCGACGCACGTGTTGAGATCATCGACGGCAATAAACAGGACGTTCGGTGCCGCATGTCCGACCGCTTGCGACAGAGCGACACAAATCGCTGTCGCGAGGACGGCATGCCCGACAGGACGTATACCGCGCATAACCCTCCTGCCCGCAAGCCGCTCCACCGAGCCAACCTGCCGGTGAAGCGGCTTGCCATGCTTCGTCAATTCACTCTTGGTTCGCCTGCTCGCGAAGGCGACGCGCCGCTTCCAGGGCGCGTTCGCGCTGCGCCTTGCTTAGACCGTGCTGATAATAAAATTCGGGTGGATAGTAGTATGTATGTTGCTTCATCTCAGGATCATGAACATCCAGGCTCAAGTCGCAATCGAAGCGCATCAACACCGAGTGCCTTTTACCTTTTTCACCCGCCAAGGTGTTGTGGCATAGCCCCCACGTAATGCCGCGACCGTACGACGTATTCGTAAACGCGTCGGGCACGAAGGGCCCTGCCGCGTTGGGCATCAGCTGGGTAATCGCAGCAATGCGGAAATTGACTCCGTCGGGGGCGTACTGGATGGTGAAATGCTCGTTGCCGTCACGAATCGCAAACGCGGCAATACCTTCACGAAACGGAAACAAGGTCGTCTCGTGCCCCGAGTTCATGATCGGATTCAGAGGATGCTTGTGGAACGGGCCAAGCGGGTCGTCCGCAATCGCCAGGCCGTGCATCCGAACGAGCCGTGGATCTCCGTCGAAATCGGATTTGTAGTACAAATAAATCTTGCCTTTGTACACCAGCGGATAGGGATCATGGATGGAGTATTGGTCCCATTCGCCGGGTGCACCGTTCGGGATGACGATCTTGTTCGTGAGAG
>CAYVVR010000174.1:0-7820 GCA_964454655.1 uncultured Planctomycetaceae bacterium
GGCCGCCGTCCGGCTGGGTGAACACACCGGGTTCAGCACGTTGAATTGCAGAAAATCGGTGCCTTCACGCGCAAGCCGATCGATGTTCGGCGTCTTCAACCAGGGGTGCCCATGACACGACAGGTCGCCCCAGCCCCAGTCGTCGGCGTAGATGAACACGATGTTGGGGCGCTCGACCGACGACTCGGCGGCTACCACCGCCGCGGCCGTCATCGGCAACAGGGCCGTTGCAATAAGCAATGCGTTTTTCATCGGGGAACTTCCCTTGTGCTGCGAAAGAAGATGGAAGACCTCGGTTACTCCATCGGGTGCAGCCGCATCGACGCCAAACTGGCTTTCTCGCGGTCGCCGTCGACGAGTGTTACCCGCAAGGTGTGCTTGCCGGGCTTGTCGAACACCAGCCGTCCGAACGGATAGGCGTGATAGACCGACGCCGAATTCTGCTGGTTTTGGAGCATGAAACCTTCGTCGGTTTCGATCCGCCATACGATGCGGCCTTCGCCGCGGTACACCAGTTCGACGGCGTAGTCGCCGGGCTCGGCGACATCGACTTGCCAGGTCACGTGCCCGCCTTCTTCCCACGGACCGACCTGCGTCATGTGCTTCCATTCGCCGAACTTTTCCATCCATTTCAGGCGTTCTTTCTTCGCGGCGGTCGTTTCGGCGAACTCGACCAACAACGTCGAGTCGATGTTCGGATACACGCCCAAGGTTTGATCGACTTGGGGAGTTTCTTTCACTTCGATCTCGACGACGGCTGCGGGCGATTCGGGCTTGGCGCAGGGGACGCGGAGCACGGTCCACGTTCCGTGCGGTTCCCATTCGACGGGTGTTTCACCCTGGGCCGTTTTGATGCGTGCCGAGGCGATGGGCGTCTTCAGGCCCGGCAGGAATAGGCGTCCGTCTTGCGGCCAATCGAACACGACGAGGTTGAGCGTGTTCTCTTGCGTGGTGACGTCGCCCCAGGCCAGGGCATGCCCCCAAGGCGACGGTCCGGCCGCATAGATCACCGTCGGGTGTCGCTTGATCCACGCGCCGGCTTCGAGCAGGTACTCGCGGGCGGGGGCGGGAATGCGCCCCTTCCCGTCGGGACCCACATTCAGCAGATACGAGCCGCCGCGACCGACGGTTCCCACCAACCGATGCAAGATCTCGCGGGCGTCCTTCCAGTTTTGATCGTACCAGGCGTACGACCACGAATCGTTCGTCGTGTCGCAGGTTTCCCACAGGCCGTCGATGTTGCGCGGAGGCACTTCCATGTCGCCCAGGCTCGCGTAGTCGCCCAATCCGTAGCCCACGCGGCTGCACAACATGGCTTGGGGCTGCGTCTCGCGAACGAGTTTGACCAATTCTTCGACGAACTCTTGCGGAATGTGTCCGGGCGTGTCGAACCACACGAAGCTCAGCGGGCCGTACTGCGTGCAGATCTCTTTGACCTGCGGATAGCACTTCTTGCGGAAATACTGTTCGAAGGTCGCGGGCGAGCCGTCGGGATTCGTCTTCGGGCCGTTGCTGCCGCCCGGCTCGGTCCAGTCTTGGTTGTGCGAGTAGTAGAACCCGAACCCCAAACCGGCCTTGCGGCAGGCCGCGGCCAGCTCTTTCATCGGGTCGCGGCCGAACGGCGTCGCATCGACGATGTTGAACGGATGCGACGACTTGAACATGGCGAAGCCGTCGTGATGCTTCGAGGTGATGATGATGTACTTCATGCCCGCCTCTTTGGCGACGCGGACGATTTCTTCGGCATCGAATTCGGTCGGATTGAACTCTTTGGCGACGGCCTTGTATTCGTCGTCGGGAATTTGCATCTGGCGTTTGATCCATTCGCCGATGCCGTAGAAGGTTTGTCCCTTCCACTTGCCGCCCAGGTGCGAATAGAGGCCCCAGTGGATGAACATGCCGTAGTTGCCGTCGCGGAACAGCGCGGCCTTGTCGGACGATTCGACGCCCGGCCGGGCCGTCTGCTCGCCCCACATTTTGTCCATTTCTTCGGCGCGGATGCCGGTCGCCCCGGCAGCCAGCAACAGGCAAACGATAGCGAGTCTCATTCCGATGGTTCGGGGGATGGTCGTCATGGTTCTCCTCATTCGCGGTCGGGTGAATCGGTCGACAGTCGTGGTGACCGTGTTCGTCGGTCTTACTTTTTCTTTTGACGCTCTGTCGAGAAGCACGACGGATCGGGCTTTTCGGGCAGCGTCTTTTCCCAGGCTTCGAGTTTATCCAGCAGCGAACGGACCAGCTCGGGCTTCGTCTCGTGCAGGTCGTTCTGTTCCAGCGGATCGGCTGCGAGATCGTACAGTTCGCAGTACGTGCGGTCTCGGTTGGCCAGTAACTTCCAATGCCGGTCGATCACCGCGTACGATGCCCAATGGTGCGGGCGATTCGCCGGGATCGGCCACGGCGAGGGAAACCGCCAAAACAACGGCTTTTCACGCTCGGGGTAGGGGCGTCCCAAGAGCGTGTCGACCTGGCTGACGCCGTCGGGCGTGTAGCCGTCGGGTAATTCGGCGCCCGCCAGTTCGCAGAAGGTCGGCAACAGGTCGACCGCCGAGATGAGCGACACGTCGTCGATCTTGCCGGCGGGAATCTTGCCCGGCCAACGCGCGATGAACGGCACGTTGATGCCGCCTTGGAAGAGGCTGGCCTTGTAGCCTTTGCGTCCGGCGGTCGTGCCCTTGGAAGCCGCGATGTTCCAGCCGGCACCGGTCGCCGTGTCGTAAATCAAGTCGAGTTCCACCGGCGAGGACGCGCGGGCCGGTCCGTTGTCGGAGCTGAAAATGACCAGCGTATCGTCGGCCAAACCCAGTCGATCGAGCGCGTCGAGAACTTGCCCGATGCGGTCGTCGGCATGCATCAACACCGAGGCAAAGATTTGGTCCGTCCGTTCTTCGATGTCGCGACAACGCCACTCGTACTTGGGTACCGTGTGGAACGGCGTGTGCGGCTCGTGGATCCACAGGTTGATGAAAAACGGCTTTCCCTCGCGGCGACAGCGTTCGATGAACGCGACGGCGTGCATCGCGTCTTCGTGGACGGGCATTTGCTCGCCCGCGCAGTTGAACGCGCCATACTCGTCGTATCCGTATTCGCTCGGCAGCGGCGAGTCGGGAATCATGTTGTTCGACAGGTGCCACTTGCCGAAATGGGCGGTACGGTATCCGGCTTGTTGCAACAACCGGGGAAGCGTGACGACCTTCGGGCTGAGCCAGTCGGGCATGTTGCGACGCGCGTTTTGGTCGGCCCAGGCGAAATGTCCGTCGATGTTGTAGCGTGCAGGAAAATGGCCCGTCATCACGGCCGTGCGGCTCGGTGAACACACACCGCTGGCGACGGTGAACCGGTAGAACTCGGTTCCCTCGCGGGCGAGGCGGTCGATGTTCGGCGTCTTCACGTACGGATGACCGTGGCACGACAAGTCGCCCCAGCCCCAATCGTCGGCGAAGATGAACAGGATGTTCGGGCGGGGTGGTTGTTTCTCCGCGCCTTCGCAGGTCGCCCAGGCTACCGGCAATAGCAAAATCGCCGTCCACGCGCCGCAGCAAGCGATAAGGTTTTTCATCGGTTCACTTCCAATTGATTCGCGCTTCTTTGGTTTTCACGTCGACGAACACCGACGCGTGCCGAAATTCACGGCGAAACGTCGTTCCCGATCGTTGCACATCGCCCACGGGCGGGCCGAGCGGATGTTCGAGTTCCGGATACGCCTCCAGCGTCCCGTGCCGATCGGTGTATCCCCACGAATAGCAAAAGTAGGAACCCGGCTGCGCCGAGACGAGAAAGCAAGCCAGCGGAAAAGTGATCCTTTCGCGGGCGAGCGTCGCCAGTTCGGCGTACGGCCGCTTCATCATGTCGGTATCCAGCCACGTGAAGCCCGGCCAGCCTTTGAGGACGACGAACTTGCCCTTCTCGGCGGCGATCGAGAGCGTCTCCATGTCGGCGAGAATCGCTTCGGGGGTGTCGGAGGAGAACTCGGCGAAGTGCTCGATCATGACGCCGTCGATGCCTTCCCAGTCGAGGATTTCCCGGAAGTCGGTTCCCCGCGTGCCGTTGGCCAGCACGATCTTGTCGTCGCCGATCTTGCGTTTCGTGAGTGCGATCATCTCGCGGAGTCCGGCGACGATCGCCTCGGCCTTTTGCTTGCCCACGGTGCGGGCCAGCGACGGAACGAGCGCCTGCGGCAAGGCGTCGATGAACACGCCGTCCAGCGGTGCGTTTTTCAGCTCGTCGGCGACCACGTTCGACCACCATTCACGGAACGCCGGTTGCGACGGATCGGGACGCGACGCGCGGGCCGACTTGTAGACGATTTTGCCGTTGCGGTCGCGCAGGGTCCATTCGTCGCGGTACGTCTTGAACGCGTCGTAGCCGGGCCAATTGATGAAGGCGTTGAAGTAAAAGAGAACCTTCACCTTCGGGTTGCGCGCCTTCAAACGCCGGGCGGTGTTCGCGATGCCCGCCTCGGTGCTTCCGTAGACCGACGCGCCGTGTCCCTTTTCGAGCGTGATCAAGCCCGCGTGCGAGGCTAAAAAATCCAACTCGGCGTCGGTCAAGTCGGTCGAGCGTTTGCCGAAGTGAATGCAGAGGGGGACGCGATCCCACGAAAAACCCGTCAGCGCGACGACGCGGTCGGTGGGCGCCTCGGCAAGGGCGGGCAGAAACCACCCCCCGGTCGCCGCCAGGAACACGAACAGCATGCACGTGCGATACGTCACGGTTGCGTCTCCTGGAAATCGGAGCTGGCGACCGCCCCGTTCGAGGTCACGTTGATGAACCAGGCCGTCGTTCCCGACGGCAGCGCGGCCGAGGCCTTCCACAAGTCGCCTTCGCGGACGACCGTCGCCGGGGTGATGGTCCAGCGGCGTGCCCCGGTAAAGCCGGTATCGGTCGTCGAGACCAGTTGGGCGCTTTCCAAGGGGCGTGTCGAGTCAAACCGGCAGAAGGCCGTTCCGTCGCGGACGCCGGCTTCGACTTGCAGGCACCACGGTTTGCCGTCTTCGAGTACGGAATCGGCGAACACGTAGCTTTCGGGACGCTGCCATCCCGGGCCGTGGCCGTGCCGCATGCCGGGGACCAAGGCGACCATGTGCGGCCCCGGGGCCTTGTGGTAGCAGCGGGCCTGGCAGTCGAGCGCGAAGTGCTGGTCTTCGGGCCACGAGAACCACAACACGGGCATCGTCGCCCGATCGAGGCGTACCATCGGATCCCAGACTTCTTGGTACAGCTTGTTTTGTCCCAAGGCTGCGCCGTATTGGTTGGGGATGTCGGCCAGGTGTCCGCAACCGTAGACCGGCACGGCGAACGCGAAGCGGCGATCGATGCCGATGACGGTGCTGGTGATCACGCCGCCCCACGAAATGCCCATCAGGCCGACCTTGTCGGCATCGACCTCGGGCAACGAACGCAGCAACGAGTTCGCCAGAATGGTGTCGGCGACGGCGTGATACATCCATTGATCTTTGAGGGGCGCGTCGGAATCGCCGTAGATGCCGACCCGCGCCGGTCCGCCCCACGGATGGCGTTGCCACGCTCGCGGATTGTTCGGATCACGCCGATCGATCTGCCCTTCGACGGCGATGCTGATGGCGGCGTATCCGCGTTCATTCCACCGTTCGACCCATTCTTTGAAGGCGGTTCCTCCGCCGCCGTGTACGAGGACCATGCCGGGCAGTTTGCCTTCGCGCTGTCGGGGAATTCCGAGCCAGGCGAACACCTTGGTCGGCTTACCCTTCCACGGTAAGGCGTCGTAGTAGATCGCCTTCAGTTGCGGCGTATTTTCGAATCCTTCGGCGACCTGGTACGCGGGCGGCGCGGTCAATTGTTCGAGCTTCAGAACTTCCGCCCGCAACGCGGCGAAGTCTTGGGCCGAACACACACCGGCGATTCCCGCCGCCGTCATCACGACAACCGACGATACGAGGTATTTCATGGTGCGCAGTTCCGATTCGTAACGGGGATGAGGTTACTGCAACTCGATACGGTAGCCGACGACGTATCGGCTGGGCATTCGGTTCGGCGGCTCGATTTCGAGGGCTGCATCCGTCCGCTTCCAGTGAACGGTTTCGTCGCTTCCCAGCATCGTCACCGATCGGATGTCGCGGTCGAGGATGCCGCCTTCGGCCAGCGTGTGGATGACGATCGTTTCTTTCGGCGGGGCAAGCACGAAGGCGTACAACTTGCCGTCCTTCGTCGTGAAGCGAATGTCGGCTTGCGAGTATTCGCGACGATTTTCGCCTTGGCGACCGTCTTTGATTTTCAAAGGCCCTTCGCCGAAGGTTTTCCACGGACGCGTCCCGTAGATGCCTTCGCCGTTGGCCTTGATGAACTCGCGGAAGGCCAGCAAGTACGCCTTTTGGTTTTCGGGCAGGGTTCCATCGCCTCGCAGGGCCACGTTCAGCATGACGACGCCGTTCTTGCTGATGACGTCGACTGCATTGCCGATCATGACGGGAATGCTCATGCGGTTCACGGCGCCTTTGCGATAGAACCAGTTGCCCGACAGGTCGGTGGCCCAAATCCACGGTTGCGGTTTGATGTCGTCGGCACCGCCGCGTTCGAGGTTGTAGGTGAATGCGCGGCGATCGATCGAGCCGTCTTTGAACGACAACACGACCGTTTGCTTGCCGTTGTTTTCTTTCAGGTCGCGGTTGAGAAAGGCGGTGAACAACTTCAACCCCAGTTCCTTGCCGCCTTCTCCCTTCGGAAACGGACAATCGTTGTTGAAGATGTCGGGATCGTATTTTTCGATCAGCTCCCAACAGCGGGCGTACCAGTGTTCGTTCCAACTATCCTGGGTAGCGTACCCGCTGGGGCTGTAGTCCATGTTGAAGAACGTCCAAGCGGGAGTGCCGGGCTTTTGGTATTTGCGGGCGTTCGCAAAGAATCGCGGCGACCAGTACAGGTGCGTCGAGACCCCGAACTTCAAGCCGTGCTTTTGTGCCGCCGCCTTCCACTCGCCCACGATGTCTCGGTGCGGGCCCATCTTCACCGAGTTCCACGGAAACGACGAGTCGTAGCAGTCGAAGTTGTCGTGGTGGACGGCCACCGGCATGATGAACCGCGCACCGCAGTCTTTGAAGAACGCCGTCAGTGCGTCGGGATCCCACTTCTCGGCCTCCCAAAGCGGGATCAGTTTTTCGTAACCGAACTCTTCCAGCGGCCCGTACCGTTTGATATGCCAGGCCGTCAATGTTTCGTCGATCGTCCATTCCGACTCGGGTTTGCCTTCCGGCGGCGGCGAATACATGCGGCGGCCGTAGTGCGAACCGTCGGGAGGTCGGTCTTCGTCGATCGCCGATTGGATTCCCCAGTGCATCCAGACGCCGATCTTGCCGTCGATGAACCAGTCGGGCACGCGATAATGCGCGGCCAATGATTCCCACGTCGGCTCGATTTCCTCGGCCCCGGCCGGAACGCCCAAACCGGCGACGGCAAGCGCGATGACGACGAACCCCATACGGCTCATGACACACCCCTCTTCGTTCCAGGAGAATTGGCAGGAGAAATGAAAAGGCAGCTTTGAAGCGCCTTGTTTGCAGCAGAAGTTTCCCAGACGTCCCGTCTTGCCCGGTTGCCGACTGTCGATTGAATAGGGCGGGAGCATGCAGCCGCACGGCTACGCACGAAAACACCGCGCCCACGTGAGAAGACGCGCCGCGTGGAATTCTCGGAAACCCGCCGACCGCCGAACGGGCACACGTCGATCCGGCGCACATGATCAACCGGCAGAACAGCGGCGGCGCGGCCGGTCGGCGCAAAATGGGCAGACGTTTCATGTAGACCGTCGCACGAGACGGCCGGGGGATGTTCGATAACCATGTAGA
>CAYVVR010000175.1:0-7781 GCA_964454655.1 uncultured Planctomycetaceae bacterium
GCGGTCTTCGGGCTGGACCCGGTGGTGTCCGGCAAGGTCTCGGTGGCCGGGAACGTGCAGCCCGCAACGCCGGCGTTGCGCTGGCGGCAAGGTGTCGGTATGGTCAGCGAAGACCGCAAAGCCGAAGGATTGGCTCTGGAGCTGAGTATTGCCGACAACATCACGCTGCCGAAATTGGAGGGGCTCGGGCCGTGGCGATTGGTCACCCCGGGCAAGCAAGCCGCGGCAAGCCGACGCTGGATCGACGCGATTCCGATCAAATGCCGGTCGCCGTTTCAATCGGTGGTCGATCTTTCGGGCGGAAACCAACAAAAGGTCGCGATCGCCCGGTTGCTTCATGCCGAGGTCGACGTTCTTTTGCTCGACGAGCCGACGCGCGGGATCGATGTCGGCGCCAAGGCTCAGATTTACCGCTTGATCGACGAGTTAGCCAAGGGAGATCCCGCCGAAGGGCGAAAACCGAAAGCGGTCTTGATGGTTTCCAGTTATTTGCCCGAGCTTATGGGATTGTGTGATACGATCGCGGTCATGTGTCGGGGACGCATCGCCGATATCCGTCCGACCGCGGAATGGACCGAACACGAACTGATGCTCGCAGCCACGGGTCAACAGCAGTGATGAGTAACCTGACGAATCAAAACGAAAACGACGTACCGGCCGAAAAGCCTTCGCTGGGAGCGTTCTGGCAGTCGCCTTGGGTCGAGACGGCAGGGCGTTTCTTGGCTCTGGTCGTGGTGTTCGTGTTGTTCTGCGCCCTGGTAGGGCCGACGTTCTACTCGGCACGCAACCTCGAAAACATTTTGCGCCAAAGTGCCGTGTATGCGACGGCATCGCTGGGCATGACGATGGTCATCATCACCGCCGGCATCGACTTGTCGGTCGGTTCGATCATCGCGTTGACGGTCGTCGTGGTCGCGTGGACGTTGAATCTCAATTACGAGGTCGTCAGCGGCGGCGAGACACAAGTCGTGTATTTGGTCGACCAGTATCCGCGTTTGATGCCGCTGTTGGCGATGTTGTGCGGCTTGACGGCAGCGACGTTGGCCGGATTGCTCAACGGCGTCACGATCGTTTGGATGCGATTGGTGCCGTTCATCGTCACCTTGGGCACGATGGGGATCGTGCGCGGATTGGCCGAAGGTTTGGCCAAGGAACGCGACGTCTATCCGCACGATCCGACCTGGTTGGCAGATATTCTCGATCCGACGATTACCGCCAAAGATCCCACGTTCGGAAGTCTGCTTTTGCCTTTAGGGGTGTGGATTCTGTTGCTCAGTGCGGTGGCTGCCGCATTCCTATTGCGCTATACCCGGTTTGGGCGACACGTGTTTGCGATCGGCTCCAACGAAGAGACCGCCCGGCTGTGCGGCGTGGCGGTGGGGCGGACGAAGATCGTGGTCTACACGCTGGCCGGGTTCTTCGGTGGATTGGCCGGGCTGATGTATTTCTCCCAGATTGGTGGGTTTGGGACCCCATCGGCGGCGGTGGCCTACGAGTTGTATGTCATTGCGGCCGTTGTGATCGGCGGCGGAAGCCTGATGGGCGGACAAGGGTCGATTCTCGGCAGCATGATCGGGGCGTTGATCATCACCGTGTTGTACATGGGCGGTGAGCAAGCCGGATGGCCGAAGTGGGTGCAGAAGATCGTCATCGGCGCGATCATCGTGGCGGCCGTGAAAATCGACCAGATGCGCCGAGCGAACACGCGCTGAACCGTATAGTCGAAGATGCGCAAACACCCTCGTATTTCGAAGATGCCGGCACTTCGCGGCGGGCTGTTGCGAGTTCTTGCTGTTCTATTTGCGTAAATTGCGGCAATTTGGCTGATTGGGAAAACACCTCATGCCTGGGCGGTAAAGATTGCATATCCGATCAATTGGCCAAGTGAAAAAGCCCGTAGAAGCCCATGATTTTGTTTGCCTGCCGCTCAACAAAGGTCTACGGTTGCGGTGAAAGAGGGGCTTGCTGAAATCTTCTTTGATGATCACAGCTAGGGGCTAAGGGCAGCTCTCTTACAGCGACCCGAACATATTGCGGGAATCTGACGACAGGGGAACGGGTCGCGAGGAACACGTAATGGCCGTTCCGCTCAACGGCCGCCGCCGATGCGGTTGGTCGCCGACCGGGACGCCGTTGCGTATCTGAATTGCTCGAGGAATTCGTGCGCCGACCGTGCGCTTTCGCGGGGCAGGTCTGCGCTGGAATGTAACGGCATCGACGGTGGACTGAAAGGGCAGACGGCATCGTCGACGTGATTGACTGTTGCGCCTGCGGACACGCAACCGGTAAGGAGAATCCTCATGTTCAAGTGCAAGTCGTTGTCCATCTGTGCGAAGTTGTTGATCGCCTTCGCCGTGATGGTGCTGGCGGTGATCGGATTAGGGCTCTGGACGATCCGCGGGGTCGAGAGTCTTTCGCGTGACGCCGATGAATTGGCGCACGCGAATGCCATCCGCGCCGAGCTCATTCAGCGGAACCTCGATCATTTGAATTGGGCCCATAAGCTTCAGGCGTACGTCGAGAACCCGGAAATTAACGAGCTGGGAGTGCAAACCGATCCTCAGGAGTGCGGTTTTGGACATTGGTTTTACGGCGACGGGCGTAAGGAAGCCGAAGCCATACTGCCCGCCTTGCGTGAAGACTTGGAGGCGATCGAAGAACCGCACCGGCGACTGCACGAATCGGCGTTGAAAATCAGCCAAATTCGAACGACGGGTGATCCGACGCTACCTGAATTGTTTGCCGAACTGAAGGCGGCACACATCGCCTACGTCGATCGCGTCAAAACGGCGATCTTGGAAAATCCGCGACAGTGGCCGGAATTGCCTTCGGCCCAGGAGTGCGAGGTCGGTCGATTTCTCGCAAGTGATGAGTGTCGCAAGTTGACGGAGAAAGACACGGCGTATGCCGCCGCTCTCCAGGCGGTAGCCGTGCAACATGCGGCCCTACATGCAGCGGTCGACGAGGCCGCCGAAGAATACCGGTATAGCCATGTGGGGCTGGTCGATACCTTGCGGCAGCGCCTCGACGACCATCGTCGTTGGGCGGCGCGGCTGTCGGAATGTCTGCTCACCGACCAACCGATCGACGTCGAAACGGATCCCACGAAGTGTGCCTTCGGCAAATGGCTGGCGAGCGACGAATGCCGAAGGCTCGAAGCCGAATGGCCGGAATTCGCGAGGATCATGACCGAGGTGCGCAAATCGCACGAACGGTTGCATGCCTCGGCGATTGCGGTTCGCGACGCCGCCACGTCTGAAAAACGCGTGGAGATCTTTCGGGAGCGAACCCAAGCAGCCTTGGCCGAAGTGGCCGGTAAATTTGGCGAACTGATTGCTCTCGAGGCTGGTAACACGGAACAAGCCCGAAAAGCGGAAACGATTCTACGCGAGCGAGTCCTTCCGGCATCGAAGGAAATCTGCGAAGGGTTGGACAAGGCGCGGTCGCACGCGATGGCTCAACTGGAAGGGTGGGAAAAAGCGCGGCAGATTTATGCCCAAGAGACCCTTCCGGCATTGCACGACGTGCAACAACATCTCGAAGCGATGCGAAACGCCGTCGATGCGAACATGATGACCGACGAAATTCTCAGTGAACACGTGGCGTCGATCCAGAGCGGCATCATCGCCGTGACCGTGCTCGTCGTAATCGCGGCGATCGTGTTCGGCGTGTTCTTCATTCGGAGCATCAAACGACGCCTGGGGAGTGTCATTCATAGCTTGAAGGAAATCGCGCAGGGCGACGGCGACCTGACGCGGCGGATGCCTCTGCCGAAGATCAATTGCTCGTCGCGCAAGAATTGCGGCAAGAAAGATTGTCCCGAATTCGGACGCAAGTCGAATTGCTGGGATACGGTCGGCTCCAATGCCGTCGGTGAGATCCATTGCCCGGCGATTTTGTCCGGCAAGTACGAATCGTGCTGGGAATGCGACATCATGCAACGCTGCGTGCGGGACGAGCTGGACGAGCTTTCCGTATGGTTCAACACATTCGTTGCCCAACTCGGCCGGATCATCAACGGTGTTTCCGAAAGTGCCGATCAATTCGCCGAAGGGGCCCGGGTGGTGGCCGAGACGTCTCAAGAGCTGTCGGCGGGCGTGCAAACGCAGTCGTCGGCCGTCGAGCAGATCAACAGCGCCATGACGCACCTGTCGGAATCGATCGCGGCCGTCAAAACGAACATCGATGCCGCCGACGAGGTCGCCCGGCAAACGAGCACGTTGGCGGAGGACGGCAGTCAGGCCGTCAACAAGTCGATCGAAGCCATGACGTTGATCCGCGAGAGCTCGGAGAAGATCGGGGAGATCATCCAGGTCATCTCGGAAATCGCCGGCCAAACGAATTTGTTGGCGCTCAATGCAGCCATCGAGGCCGCTCGGGCGGGCGAGCACGGTATGGGGTTCGCCGTGGTGGCCGACGAGGTTCGCAAGCTGGCCGAGCGGTCGAACGAGGCGGCCGGGGAGATCACCGCACTCATTCGCGACTCGATGCATCGCGTCGAAGAGGGGGCGAAGTTGAGCGAGGAAACCGGCCGATCGTTGCAACAAATTTTCTCTTCGGTCGAAAACACGGTCGAGAAGATCGGCGAGATCGCCGAGGTGACGGCTCGTCAGTTCGAAGATGCACAAGAAGTCGCCAAGGCGGTCGAAGGAGTCGCCTCGGTGGCCGAGCAAAGCGCCGCCGGCAGCGAGGAGCTGGCCAGCAGTAGCGAGGAATTGGGCACGCAAGCGGCCGCCCTGCGCGACATGATTGCTCGCTTCAAAACCGGTCGCGAAACGCCGGTGGGGAGCGGCCCCGAATTACCTGTCGTCTCCTGAATGGCGCGTTGGGGGGCTTTTCGCGCCTTGGGGGCTGCCCGTCTTGGGGCGAGATAGCCGGCAGCCCCCGTGGAAACTTTCGGCTCGGGTCTGCCTGCCGCCCGTAGCCCTCAGCTCGCCGGAGCGGTCTCTTCCCGCCGCTCCGGCTTCCATATTTTTCTCGGCAGATGAAATCAAGGGCTGCCCCCTTTGCAAATCGCGTGGGCGGCAAATATGCTTTAGCCCGTCCGATTGAAAGCCCCCGAACCTTTTCCGCCTCGTTTCTCTTAGGCAGAAAGGGAGTCGTAACATGCGGTACCGTGTTGTTGGTTTGGTGTTGGTGGCGGCACTTGTCGGCTGCTGTGTGGTTCAGGCGAAAGAATGGCACGTCGCGAAAGGGGGAAACGACGCAAACGACGGATCGGTGACGCATCCGTTGAAGACGATCCAGGCGGCAGCGGAACGAGCCGTGCCGGGGGATATCGTCACCGTGCATGAGGGCGTCTATCGAGAACGCGTGGCGCCACCCCGCGGGGGACGTTCGGACGACGAACGAATCGTCTTCCAGGCGGCACCGGGAGAACGGGTCGTCATCAAAGGTTCCGAGCCGATCGACGGTTGGATGCCGGTGGGCAATGACACTTGGAAAGTGACGTTGCCCAACACCTTCTTCGGTGATTTCAATCCGTATGCCGACGAGATTCACGGCGATTGGTTCAATCCGCGGGGCCGTGTGCATCATACCGGCGCGGTGTACCTGAACGAACATTGGTTGACCGAGGCCGCAAAGCTGGAAGACGTCTTGGCGCCCGCGGGAGATCAGCCGCTTTGGTTTGCCCGCGTCGACGACAACACGACGACCATTTGGGCGCAGTTTCCGGGGGTGAACCCGAACGAAGCGAACGTCGAAATCAACGTTCGGCAAACGGTCTTCTATCCGCCGCATCCTGGCGTCGATTACCTGACCGTGCGTGGATTCGTGATGATGCACGCGGCGACGCCGTGGGCGCCGCCGACCGCCGAACAGAAAGGGCTCATCGGTACGCACTGGAGCAAAGGATGGATTATCGAGGACAACGATATCCGCTACTCGGTGTGTGTCGGCATCGCGCTGGGGAAGTACGGTGACGAATTCGACAACACGTCGCAGAATACCGCAACCGGCTACGTCGAAACGATCAATCGGGCATTGGCGGTCGGGTGGTCGAAAGAAAAAATCGGCGGACACATCGTACGGCGAAATCACATTTCGCATTGTGAGCAAGCCGGAATCGTGGGCAGTCTCGGCGCGGCGTTCAGCACGATTACCGACAATGAGATTCACGACATCCATGTGCGGAGATTGTTCAGCGGGGCCGAAATGGCCGGAATCAAGATTCACGCCGCCTTGGATACGTTGATCGCCCGCAATCACATTCATCACACGTGCCGCGGAATTTGGCTCGATTGGATGGCCCAGGGAACACGCGTCACCCAAAACCTGTTGCATGACAACGAGGTTTCGGAAGACTTGTTCGTCGAGGTGGATCACGGGCCGTTCTTGGTCGACAACAACCTGATGCTTTCGTGGGCGCCGAAGAATCCCGGCGAACCGTTGCGGGGCTTTTCGGTTCGCAACTGGTCGGAAGGCGGGGCCTACGTGCACAACCTGTTTGCGGCCGGAGTGTTGATGCGGCCGGAATTGCGCCGCAAGACGCCGTACATGAAGGCGCATTCCACCGAGGTCGCCGGATTGATCGAAATCCAAGGAGGTGACGATCGCTTTTTCAACAACATCTTCTTGCACCGTGTGAGCGAAGGGTACAAAGACCTGGCGATTCAACCGCTGTCCGAAGGGAACGTGCTGGTCGCCGTGCCCGTTCAAGCGGAGGAAGGCCAAGCCGGAACGCAGACGCCGGTGTTGCCCGAACCCGAGATTTCCGGTGTAACGGTGGTCGCCGGAAATCCGTTCTTCGAATTGGCGAAACGCCCGGACGGCTACTATTTGCGGTTCGAAGGCGACCCGAGTTGGCGTGAGGCGGCGCAGACTCGGTTGGTGACGACCGAACTATTGGGAAAGGCCCGGATTCCCGATCTGCCGTTCGTCCAACCGGATGATTCGCCGTACCGCATCGTCTCTGATTTCTTCGGCCGGCCTCGAAACGAATCGGCGCCCTTCCCCGGGCCGTTTGCGATCGGCGATGCATGGCCGCAGGAAATCAAGGTGTGGCCGATCGGACAACCGTGACGATCAACGTCGGCGACGGGCGCGGCGGTCAGTGCGAACCGAATTCGCCCAAGAATCGCCGCGCTCTCATGAGCACGAACGGATCGCCCTCGCGTGCCAACCCCTCGACGTGTCGACGAACCGCTTCGACGTCGCGTGCGCGGGCTTCGAGCAGGTCGAGAAGATACACTTGTTCGTGGGCGGGCAGGTCTTTCAGCCTTGCCGCGAGTGCGGACCAGAAGTCGGACGTCAATCCCTCGCAGCTTTCGAAGTACCGGTACAGCAGACGAGTGGATCCGGGATTCGTGCCGTACAGGGGAATCAACTCCGTCGCCAACCGGCGCGGATCGGCGGCCGACTGCTTGAGATAGTCCAAGGCGAGACGACTGTTTTCCAAGCCTGCGGTTTCAAGCACGTGGAGACATTCTTGCTGGAAACGGCCGTCGGGAGTTTCCAGGATCAACTCCAGGGCGAACCGCACGATTTCGGGATCGTCGTCGGCGAGCATGTGACGTAGGCGCCGAATGTCCATCCGGCGGGCGGTCTCGGCGCGGAGCTTTTCCACGATCGGTCCGTTGACCCAATGCCATAAGACCCAACTCGTGTAGGCGGCGCCGGGAACGACGGCTTCTTGGATTGTCAGTGGGGTCGGCTCGCTGACGGCATCGGGTATCGGTGCCGGCGGCTCGTTCGTTCGCTTAGGGGCCTCGGTCGAAGCCGGGACCTGCGATCGCCCTTCGCCCGGGTTGCTTGGTGCATCGGTGTCGGCCGGTAAGGCC
>CAYVVR010000176.1:0-7764 GCA_964454655.1 uncultured Planctomycetaceae bacterium
GTAAAAAGAAGATTTACGACACTCGCGCGACATCCGCCAGAATCACGAAGTTTTGGCACGCACGTTGCATTTCTCTTTTTACGGCAGCGGAGGAAATCGCGAGACCAACCGCGTCTCGATCGTCTCGATCGCAATGAGGCAGGAAGCGGTTATGACGGTACCAACGAAAGAACACGGAGGGCGACGAGACGAAGCGGTGAGACGCGTTCAGCATATATCTTCCCTTGTGACGGGTTTCCGGCTTGGCTGGTGGTGATATCGTCATCTCGAAGAGCCGGGCGTTTGCCCGGCCGAGCGAATCAAAGGGTTGAAACAGACGGAAAGGAGGTGTAGCCATGACGAGGACTCTGGTTCCTTGGACTGGGATGGCTCCGGACCGTGTGTTCGACACCCTGCGGCGCGAGATGAATGAGTTGATGGAACAGTTCTTCGGGAGCGAAAGCAACGGTCACCACGCAATGACGTGGTATGCTCCGCGGGTCAACCTCGCCGAAACCGACAAGGAGTTCGAGCTGACGGTCGACCTGCCGGGGTTGGATCCCGAAGACTTCCAAGTCGAACTCAAGGAAGGGCAACTGTGGATCAGCGGTGAACGCAAGGAAGAAAAGGAAGAAAAGGGCAAGACCTACCACCGCGTGGAACGGCAATATGGCCGATTCCAGCGGGTGATCCCGCTTCCCGCTGCGGTCGATGCCGACAAGATCGAGGCGGAATACCGCAACGGTGTGCTGCGGATCACGGTGCCCAAGGACGAAGCCGCTCAGCCGAAGCGCATCAGCGTGAAGAAGGCCGGGTGAGCTTCGACGGGGCGCGGCGCGATGTGTCCCGCCGATCCCACGTGCCCAGCGCCGGCCGTATGGATGCGGTCCGGAACGCCGACCGTTCGGTAATCTCGGCCCCTACGGTCAGCCCGATTTTCGGCGACCGAGGGGCTACTTTCGTTTCTTGCCGCGTCATCGCGGCCTGCGTAATCAGAACGTGATGTCGGCCAAGCCCGGATAATCGCCGGGATGCACCATCTTCAAATACTGGAGACCGAGCTGATAGAAACCGGCCCCCATCGGGCTGAGATGAACGGCCTTCGCGTGCACAAACTCGGTGTTTCCTTCGTGCCGAAAAGCCAAAATCACTTCGTCGACGCCGCGAGGTTCACTCAGCACCAACGATGCACCGCCGCTGGAAACCTCCTTCGTTACCGCGGCGAACATCTTCGTGAAGTCGGGTTTCTTGTTCTCGAACGGGATGACCAACGTCACGACGGTCATCCGAACACGAGTTTCCGCCCGGTTTCCGAACTCGAATTCCTTCAAATCGGGGCAATTGTTGTTCACCAGCTTCAGCATGAAGCTGCGAACATCCAATTTCGGATCACGAGTGAACAGCCACATCGAGCGTCGATCCCTCCTGTTGCCGCCGTCTCTAGATGCACAGTGCACCGACCTCCGCCGGCGCAGCCTAGTACCCCAAAAAATCTAGTTCATCCCCCTGCGCCGCGGCGGCTCAACGGCAGTCCAAGCAGCCGAAGAACGACGGCATTGCATCCGGGCGGACGGATCGTGCGGATTTTTCCGGACAACACCAAGGCGTCGAGGTGCATATACGATCGGCAGACGAGGCCGCAATCCGAGCGGGTTCGACCGCCCCGGACCATGCCGCAAAACGGCTTCGCGGCCAAGCCTTGACCGCCCGCCGAATTGAGCTAGAAATGGGAGATTATCGCCCGATGGTCGGGGCAATCGGTGACGGCCCCGGTGGACTTCTCTTTGTGCATCGACGAGACATCTGCGGGTCACTCAGCGAGAACCAAGACATGACAACGTCACGAGAACGTGTCGTCAACGCATTGAACTTCGAACCGGTCGACCGCATTCCTCGGGACTTGTGGCTGCCGCCCGAATCGATGTCCCGTCGTCGCGACGAACTCGACGAATTGCTGTTGCGGTTTCCGAGTGATTTCGAACGCCCCTCCGGTTTCTATCCCAGCGGCAAGCGGTCGTCGGGCGATCGAAAAACGCCGGGTGCCTACACCGATGCTTGGGGATGTACCTGGGAAATCTCGCACACCGACGGCTCCGCCGCGCTGCTGCGTCCGGCAATCACTTCGAAAAAGCAGTTGCGCACGTATGAACCTCCGATCGAGGTTGTCAAGAAACTCGACACCACCGCAGTCGATGAAGTCGCGGCGGAATCGTCCCGCTTCGTCTTGCCGTGGACGGACATCAGCCTTGTTCGCAGAATCGTCGCCCTCGTCGGCGAAGAACGATTCCAGACGGAAATCCGCGATTCGTCGTCTGAGATTTTCGGCCTTATCGAGGCGGTCGACGCCTACAATACCGCAGAAATCGAAAAATGGGCCGAAAGTAACGTCGACGGCATCATGCTGGTCGACGACTGGGCCGATTCGAATCGCCTCAAACTTCCGCTCGGTGTGCTCCGAAATCACATTTTCCCGCGATTGGCCCAGTACAGCGACATGTTGGCTGCCGCCGACAAGTTCGTATTCCTCAGCGTGTCGGGCAACGTGACGAAAGTGCTTCCGGAAATCATGGAAGCGGGCATCGATTGCCTTCACACCGACCTTGCCGGGTGGGATCTCGATGAGGCGGCCGGTCAAACCAGGGAGAAACTCGCCATCTGGGCCACCCCCGCTATCGAGCCAGACGATAACGCCGATGGAAACTCACCCCGGCAAACGATTCAGCGGCTCATAAAGGTGTTTCAGCCGCAAAATGGAGGTTTCATCGCCGGCTTCGCCTGGGACGAATCGGCATCGTTCTACAGCATTTGCCAAGTGTTCGACGAATGGAACTTCGCCGTGGGGACTCCGGCGTCGTAACCCCCCTTCCGACGCCGTCCATCTCCCCAGCATCGACTTGCGGGCCCGGGTTTCGGACGTTTTTGTTGCGTGCCGGGTACGCGAACGCGTAGAATACGCTTGTCTGGGAAGAAAGGAGTCCTGAAAGGGCGAAATGATGTTTCACCCCGTCCTTGTGGTGTCTGCGACCATTCTCTTGCTATTCACGGTCGCCGGACTGGCCTGGACGCCCGCCCGCCGTTTCCTATCACGCAGTCGGATCGCCGAAGCCAAGCAATCCTTTCGACGACGTCGCGAGCACCTGGAGGCGAGCTTCGTGTGCCTGGTGGCACGCCGCGCCGAGGTCGACGTCGACGACGTCCACTGCGAATTCGAAGACGAAATTCTCTTCGTGCGCCATCGCGAGACGGGCGAAATCTCGGCCTTGGTCGGTATCGCCATCGAGGTTCGTCACCCCGGCCGGACGTTCGACGAGCAATCGCTCGGACTGCAACGAGCTGTCGCTTGGTTCCGCTTGGGGCCGGACGGCTGGCAGGCAACCGAACGGCCGCTTATGAACCTGAGTCCTCGCGAGGCATTGGACCGGCTCGGCGGACAATTGGAACCGGTCGGTTTCGAGCGTCCGAAGCCTCGAACCGTGAAGTCCTGACTCGGCAAGGCAGCCCTCGGCGCAACCATCACTTGTTTCGCCGGGCTTGGGCCAATTGCTGCGTGAGCGATTCCACTTCCGACGGATCCAAGAACTGAACGACCAACTTCTTGATCTCGTCGAACATTGCGTCCACCCGTCGTTGCGATGCCGGGTCGTCGCAAACGGCAAGCTTCTGTTGTTGCGTCAATTCGTTGACGAACTGCTCGCGAGTCTTCAATGCGCGGGCTTCCGAGAGTAATCGGTCGGCCGTTTCGAAATCGCCGTTTTCCAGAGCCCGGCGGGCGCGAGCGAGCAACAACGTGCGTCGCGTGACCAAGTCCATCAACTCGTCTTGAACCCCGATCAAGTAACCTTCGGCGGCCAACCGCTGGTCGTCGTTGGGAAGCGCCGCTTCGAGAACCGGTTCGAGCCCCGGCACCAGGGGTAACCGGGCCATCTGACGGGAACCGTGTTTAACGATCAGTTCCCGCAACGGCGAAACGTCGACCGGCGCAATCTCGATCACGCCTTGAAAATCGGTGCGACCGATTCGTTGATAATGCTCCTCTCCGGGTGATTTTGCATAGATATCGTAGCCCACCAGGGGCGTTTTTTCTTCCCCCGGCGAGAACAACACCAGTCGAGTCGTTCCCTGCTGCGGCCGTACGAGGCGGGTGATTTGTCGAACGCGCCCGCGCCGCCGGGCGCTGAATGCGTTTCGCAGCCCGGAATATACGCTGCTGATCAGCTTTCCGCCGTCATCGACCCGGTCGATATACAGGTACGACCACGGCACCCTCATGATCGCCCGCGCCTTGCCGAAGCGATCTTCGTAGCGAACAAACGATTCGAAGATGGCACCGGCCTCGACACGGCCCAACTGATCGTCTCTCGCAGGCAAGGCCCCTGCTCGCAACCGCAACTGCACGGCATCGGGCTCGATCACGGCAATCCGAGCCTGCGGAGTGAATGCCCTACGAACCGTCGCCTCGACCGCTTCCGACAATTGCGAAGCGTCCGGCGCGTAACCGTCGACCGGTACACCGAACGATTCCAAGGCCACGTCCCAATCACAAGCCTTCAAATGCAAGCCGTCGATTCCCTGCGAAACGACGACGAGAATGATTTTGTCCCACTGCTTGGGATCGCGCCACTCTTCCGGCAGCAAGTCTTTGTCAAGCGATTTCCAATCGCCCAAGACCACCGACCGCAATTCGGGAGGACAAATCTCCCCCGAAATCTCCCAGCGAGCCGCAGCCGCGTAATCGAGCGACGTCACAACCGCCGGCAATACATCGTTTTTCAGAGCGGGCTCAAGCTCGACGCAATCGTCGGCCGCAAGCACGAGGCGAATCTTGTACGGCGTCAATTCCCACATCGATTGGGCGAGAACCATCGACGCCGACGGCACCGTGAGCACGACACCGACCGCCGCGAGCAGAATCGAATTCAATATTCTCGACCGCCTCATTGCGCCCCCAAAATCGGTGGTTGAATTCGCCACTTTTCCACATTTTGATACAGAACTACCGGCTGCCGGCCGCCGGGATTCAATCGCTTTCGATAAGCGTAGAAATCCCTCATCTGCCAAAGTGGAATGATGGTTACATCGTCATGAACTAGGCGATGAATCTTGCGAAGTCGGCGGGCGATTTCTCGCCAGTCGACCGCTTCGGCCAGTTCATCCATCGCTTGCAACAGATAAGGCGAAACTTCGCCCAAGACGGGGCCTCCTCGGCCCAGCAACCGGTACACATCGACGATCGGCTCCCACATGGCGACTTCACAGTAGAAGAAGTCGACCTCGTCACCCTGCGTTTTCCACTGTGAATAGGTGAGCGGAACTAGCTCGATTTCGATTCCCAACAACTCGAGTTGTTCCTTTATCTCGGAGCAGGCTTCGGCTGCCGACTCGGTCGGCGGATGTCCGATCACCAACTTGAGAGCCTCAGGGAACGGCGTTCCTGCCTTTTCGGCCTTGGCCGCCGCCTGTGAAAATGCGACTTCGCCCAGCGCCAACGCCAAAGCGGGATCGTACGGCCTCGGCTCGATTGTGTCGTCGTAGGCATAGTCGAGCGGATCGTCGAACGACACGCCCTGCGCGAACGGCCCGCTGATCACCTGACACCCTTCGATTTCTGCGCCGCCAAGCAGGTTATTCAGGATGCGCTCACGGTTTATCCCGTACACGATCGCTCGCCGCAAATCGCGATTGCCGGCCAACGGACGTTCCAAGTTGGGCACGAGGCAATGCACCAACGGCACGGCATACTGGTCGACAACGATATCGGATTCGTCCCGAATCATGGGCAATTCCCACGGATTGATTCGGTCGACAATGTCGATTTCACCCCGCCGAAGCGCTCGCAAACCGTCACGTCCGCGGACGAATCGTTGCTCGACGACTTCCGCCGGTTGACCGGTCTCTTTCGCAACATAACCGTCAAGTTGCTGAAAAACACGTTCCGAATCGTTCGAAAGCGAAGGCTCCGGTGCGTATGGCCCCGTTCCCGGCGGCTGCTCGTCGTCCCAATTCGTCCCGACCATCGTCCACGGACCGATTCGACACCGCAAGAGCCCCTCGGGCCGCACGAAGGCGTGTCGCAATTCGACATCGACGATGCGTCCCTCGCGGGTTGCCACCCGTTCGACGATCGACGCCCATTGCGGTGCGTACCGGTCCGACTCCGGCGACGTCATCTCGAGCATGTACGAGGCCAAATCTGCCGCCGAGAATACCAGATCAGGCGAATTCGGAAACGGCCGCTCGGCTTCCAATGTAAACGACAACCTCGCCCCGAGATTTTCGACACTCAAGCTTCCCCAAGGACACACGTACGTGCCGCCTTCCTGGCCGGGGCCGGTAAATTCCATCAACGTGCGATAGAGCAACCGCCCCGTGCGCCGCGCATTCCAGTCACACAACGACGCAGGATCGTAAGCATCGGCGAATCCCAAAACGCCCACGCGAACGCGTGGAAAACGCCGAAACGCCTCTTGGACCGGCTCGGCAATGCCGGGCAAGGCGGGCCATATTTGCAACACATTGCGTGCCAACGAAGCCGCCTCACGATCCTCTCCGGCATCCAACGCCGCACGCAACCGCTCCAAAAGCCGCGTCGCCTGGTCGATCCAGCGTTTTTTCCACTTTGCCACGACCGGATCGTCGGCAAAATGCGTCTCGAGTCGAGTCAGCAATTCGCGGGCGGCAGGCACCTCGTTTCGCGAAACGTAGTCTTCGATCAGCTTATCGATCGTCAGCGAGTATGTTTCTTGCAGGCCCGCGTAGCGATCGTCGAGCTCGTACAACCGTTCCAGATCGGCCAACGCACGATCGTATACGCCGCGGTCCAGGAAGTCCCGCGCTTCGGCCAAGAGCAATTTGGCATAGACGTCGTCGCGTCCCGGCCATTCGGGATAGTTGTCGATCAGAAACAACAAGTGGTCGAATGCCGACTCGAACTTCTTCTCGTCGACCAATCGGGACGCTTCGTTCAGAATCAACTGAGGGAACGGCCGTACTTCGACGACGTGAGGCCACGCAACGCGATACTTCTCACCCGGCTTATCGACTAGCTCGACTTCCAGAAAACCTTGCTTCGGCAACGTCTCGGGAAAGCGACCGTCGGGCCATTCGATCGGCTCGCATTTCAGCACGAGATCGTCGTTTGCAGCGTCGAGCTGGATTTCGTCGTACGGCAGACGGTCGTAGAGAGGCACATTCGCCTCCGCGGCCTCCTGCGAATCGGACTGCTGAGCCTCCGCCGAAAGGGCTCCGTGCAGCGCGCCGAGCAATGCGCATCCGAAAACCACCCATGCGCACCATTGCGGAAGCACGGTCGAAATACCGCAGAGCGGTGCGAGCCGTCGCTCGTCGCGAGCTTGCATACGCCTCGCGTCGCGAGACTTCGGTCGTTCGTCGATCACGTTGCGAGTCTGTCGAATCATGGGTTTTGCCGGAACGGCATCACGTTTCTCGGATCGTTCAGCGACAACAACGGTTCCGCATCAAGGAAGACGAGATGACCGTCCGTCGTTCCCACGACGATCGTCCCTTGAATATCGATCGGCCCCGATACGAGCGGCACGTGCAGATCAGATCGATCGAGGATCTTGCCTTGCCCGGGATCGATGCGCAACACGGCGCCGCGTCGTGTCGCCAGGAGAACTTCGGTTCCCACCTGCCATGGTCGACCGGTGGGACGATCGTTTTGCAGATCGATCCGTCCGCGAATCTCCGGAGTCTGGTCGACAATGAGCAAGCGCCCGTCATCGATCGCAAGTAGCGCGGCGTCACCGACCGCGACCGGCCCCCAGA
>CAYVVR010000177.1:0-7733 GCA_964454655.1 uncultured Planctomycetaceae bacterium
ACGACACACCCCATTGCGGCAGTCGCCAATGCGGCGCCAACCAACAACCGCGGATACCTTCCGAAAAGCCACCAGAACAAGGCAAAGGCACACAAGAAGGCAACCCAACGACCCGTCTGCCAAGCGGCCTCGTCGACCACGAGAATTTCGGGAAGCGTATCGCCTGTGGGAACGGGCACGATCGTCCACCCCTGCGGTGCCGTATCGACCGTCTCGGTACGCCCCACCGCCGGCTTGCGGCTCTCCGTACTCGGCAGGCGACACCACGTATCGATGCCGATGAGTTCGACCGGCGACGAGTCGGCTGCACCTTTGCGGAAAAGCGGCTTTTCAGGCTCGACGTCGATTTCCACGATCGGACCTTCGCGGCGCACCACGCGACCGGCTATGTACGGCAACCTTTCCCGGGTCGTGAGAAGCATGCGACCGTCGAGAACAACGACGACCAGTCCTGCATGACGGAACAGCCGATCAACGTGAGACAACGCGGGCCCGACTTCCGTTTTCGCCTCGAATGCTCCCCAGCCTTCGTTCGCACCTTCGAACGTCACCGGAGCCACGGCATCGATGCCGACCGCCGACAGCGCATCAACATCAACCAACACGGAGACGGCCGCACGAGCGGACTCGGCCACGCTAACGGGATACGTCAGAAGCGCCCCCCACGTCAAAGAACCGTCGGTCGACGGTCCCTCTTGCTCCAACGTCTCTTCCGGAGGTTGCGTTCCCTTGAGGCGAACATCGATCACTTGCATCCATCGACGGGCTTTTTCCATGACAAGACGGCGATCGGACACGCGTCCGGAACCGTTTTCCGGTTCTGCTTTTCCGTCTCGCACAAGCGCCCATACTTCTTCGGGCAAGAAAGGCTTGTCGCTTTCTTCTCGCACCAACGGACCGAACAAACGCGGCAACCACCGTCGCGGCGGCGATCCCCAACGCGCGTACTCGTCGCGACTCAGACCGCGATATCCGGGGGGTAACAGAACCTCCCAAGCCGATTCCAACACCTCGAACGAGGGCTTCGGCGTAATTCGACGCACTCGCGCCAACGGCGCCACGGGCTTGCCGAATACCCGATATTCGACGACGAGACTCTTTTCCGGTACGGTGTCGGGTAGATTCACCAACAAACTCGGCTTACCCTCCACCTCGGCAATCCGCCAAATCGCCGGTCTTCCATCGACCAATACGCGGTCCACGAACAGTCGCAAGTTTGACTGCTCGTCGCGTGCCGACGTCCTAGGCACCTCAGGATCGGAATCGTCAAACAAAAGCACGCTCTCGGGAAGCGTCCATTTCGGATTCGCCGGCAACTCTTGATGCAACAGATACACGAGGCGATGGTACGTCGTTCCCGAACTGGTCACGCGAGTTTGATGACGTTCTTGCCAAGCCCACAGCTTCGGGGCCTTTTCCCGCATCAATCCCTGTATTTGCAACAGCGGCGACACGTTTTCGCCAATATCGGTATTTCGATACGAGACGACATATCGGTACCCCGGTTCTTCGACCGGATCGGCATCGACACGCTCCAGCCCGCGAACAACGATCCGCGGAAGAAAACCTTGTTCGCTGAAAACATGAACCTGCAACGTCTCGACCGACGCATCGAGGACGTCGAAAATCGGCAATGTGCCCGCCGACTCGGGGCCCTTGCTGCGTAGTCGAATCTCGAACGGTTCCACCGTGGGGCGAGGCAATCGAATGCTTCGTACCGAACCCGTGCCCGTCATCGTCAACGGTGCAAACCGCGTTCGAATCGGATCGTCGGATCGGCGCCACGCGAGCTCGACGTCCGTCAACTTGTCCCAGTCTTTACACGCAATCTGAATCGAGGCGATCGGATCCCTCGTCGTCACGACGAACCGATATTCGAGGCGTGTGCCGTCCTCTCGCAAC
Source organism: uncultured Planctomycetaceae bacterium (assembly GCA_964454655.1). GTDB lineage: Bacteria > Planctomycetota > Planctomycetia > Pirellulales > Thermoguttaceae > CAYVVR01. Next base: position 1,903 of record CAYVVR010000177.1, read on the forward strand.
AACCAACGGACGTTCCGCGCCACATCGAATCTTGCCGCCCGTCGTCGAAACACCAAGCGAGGCAATGCCGCAGGGCGTTCGGCATTGAAAATCCACACAGGCGACGCCTCGGCTTCGGCAGACTGAGAGAGCAACCGTGATCCCGGTGTTCCCTCGGCTGCATCCGCCGTTTCGGGGACGACCATGACGTCGGTTTCGGCACCGGCCCAATCCAATTCGGCCTCGACGCCCGGGCCTGGATCGACCTGCAAAGTTCGTCGCTCGAAATCCGCAACCGACGACCGAATCGGCAATAAGGCCTCCAACGGCACCGTGATGCCGTCACGGTCGCCGTTGGCCAATCCACGCTCGCCCGACCCTAGCGAAGCTACAGACGCCCTTGCCAATATCCGAAGGGAAACCGGACGCATCGGCCCGACCGGCGAGGACAAAACGACCTCCAAACTTCCCGGGCGATCTCCCTGCTCAGGCTGAAAGTTCCAATCGCGCACTGCCGCTTCATCGATACCGTCGACTTGTTCGATGCGCCAACCCGGCCGAACAGAGAGCAACAGCGAAAACGCGTTTCCGTTCGATGCAGAGGCCTTCAACAGCGTTTCCGCGACGATTTCCTCTTCACCCAACGAGGCGGTCGTGGTTTCCTCGAATCGCAAGTTCGTTTCGGCGAGACGTGTCGTCCACGTTAGCTCGGCATCAGGATCAAACAACCCGAGCTCGAACATTTCGCCCGATGCCTCACCCGGAGACAATCCGGCATCGAGCAAGCGCGCCCCCCGGTAGTCCAAATCGGTCGTCGTCAAAGGGCTCCGCACCAAGACACCAGCCTCTCCCGATTCCCAAAACGCATCTTCGAAAACCACGTGGGGCAAACGCACCTGCTTCGCCCACGGCTTGATCGCTCTGACCTCAATGTTGCGTGATGTGCCGACCAGTGGGCGAGGCAATTGCAGTTCGATAACTTCCCACTCGCGAAGGTCTTCCGCCGCATTAGTCTTGAGTGATTCGGCAGCCGACGGGGTATCCTCAGCATGCTCCGCCGGCGGCGTGTTCTCGAAAGCCGACGCCTCGGGGGCCACACGATTCCAAGACACGTCGGCCCCGTCGACCGACACGGAAACGATCCGCAACCCACGTTCGATGCGCAACCGACAGCGGTCGAGCGGTTGGTCCAAAATATCGACCGAGAAACGCAGCACGGCATCCAGTCCGCGAGGCGAAACATCGTACAAACGTTGTTCTCGAACGGTGACGGCCGCTTGCTGTTTGTTTTCAGAAGGTTGCTCCAGAATTCGGACGATCAACCGGCCGCTTCCCGGCAAGCCGATCCGATAGGAAACACCGCCGTCCTCGGTCTCACCTCGTTGCTCGATTACGATCCCGTCATCGACGACCGGCTTGGCATCCGACGGCAATTCGAGGGTCAACGAACCGGCGGCAGCCGGAGGAAACTGCAAGTCGAAACGCAGGGTTCCGTCGAGGTCGTGTCGTCCCTTCGCAGTCCACGTGAACACAATTCGGCCGGGCCGGTCCACAAGGGTTCCCACCGTTCCATCGTCGAGGCTACCGAACACCAGCGGCGACGTTATGTCGTCCGGCCGATAAGCACCTTCGAGAGCGATCGTCGGATTGCCCAACGAAAGGAACGTTTCCCGCGTTCCCCAGCAAGCAACATCCCAAAACGAGTCACGTCCCACCAGGTCTTCGCCGTCGAGCCGCGCCGTGTACTCGGCGTGGACGATCGCCGCTTTGGGGAACCGCGTAAGCGATCGCGCCGCGCGGCTTTCACGAACCAGCCGTTCGAATTCGTCGCGCGCAATCGGCAAATAGGGAACGTCTTCCCGGGCCTGATCGAGGTATTCTTCCGGCACGAGAATGCGGCGAAACCGAACGACATCTTCAGACGACGAAGCCGGATTCGCGGTCGTCTCGGTGGAACCGGTTCGCGTTTGCGCACAAACACCCGAGATCTGCGACCATGCGCCGATCGACCACGCACAGACGAGCAGGACCGTGCGACACAACCACGTTGTGTTCCAAACCGCGAGGAGCCTCATCTAGTGTGCTTCACTCATTCGATGTCTAGCGCGAAGACGTCATCGTCAAATCGATCGGTGGTCCCGCTCCGATCATGGTTTCCGTCGACCCCCGTTCGACGATCGCCGTCGTATCGGGAACCGTATAAACACGAGGTCGTCGCGTAAGTCCTCTGCGAAGTAAAAAGCCCAACAAAACCATGCCTGCCCCCAAGCTTCCCGCCTGCGACGTCAAAAACGCCATAGCCGGCGAGAGGAACACCAGCGCTCCGCAGGCGGTGGCCACAACCATCAAGGTCGCGGGACGACGCATCACCGGCAGATAAATCAACATCAAGCCGAGCAGCAACACGGCCAGAGAAACCCCACCGACGATCCATGTTCGTCGCAAAATCCACACATCCATTCCGGCAGGTTGCTGCAATCCGCCGAACAAATAGCGACTGGCCTCGCGATCCCCCGGCGTTCCCACCGGCGCCGCGCCGATCCAATCGGCCAGCTCTTGTTCCGTCAACGTTGGAATGCGTCCCCAATAACCGCGAGTCCACCCCCAACGATACTCCGGCGTCATCGTCCCGAAGTTCGTAATGATGTGCTCATCACCAGGTATGGCGATCCGCCAATAGACACGTCGGACGTACGCGTTCGGCCCGACCTGAGGGAGCGCCAGCCGGGCTCGTCCCCAACGTGATTCGGGGCGTTGTCCCGAATACCAGATTTCCAGCAGGTACGATCGCGGTTCCCCGTTTTCGGCTTCTCGAGCGTCGTGCAGAGGCACCATCAACAAGCCGCCGACTGCGGCTTCGACCTGCACCGCCTTTCCATCCAAAAAGACTTGCGCCGTCTCCATCGATACCTCGGAAGGCAACCGCACTTCAAGACTCGCTTGTCGCGTGGTCAAACGATAAACAACGCGGTCTTGCCTTACGGCGCGGTCCATCCACGTTTCGATCAATGCCCGATCGACGATGACCGAATCGACTCCGGCGGCGTCCCACAATCGCACAGAAACCTTGGCCGACGCTACCGATTCCAGCGTCGTCAACGTCGTCGTACAGACGCCGTCGGCCCCGACTTTCGACGGCAACGTGACTTCCCACGGAACCTCGCAAGCAGGAATGTCGATACCGGCCGGCGAGGTAATCGTCAGCGTTTGACCGGTCGGTGTCCCGTCCAACGGACGTACCAAAAAGATCGTCCACGGCACTGAAGATCGGCGTGCCGTTTCCGGCGGACTCAACGGATATCGAAACACGATCTCCATTCGTCCCAACAAGGGTTGCGACAGCGGAATCTGCCGCACCACCCAACCGGGGCTAGAGGACGATTCGTCGGAAACAGCCCGAATCAAGCTGACGGATTCTCCGTTTATGGAAACACTCAAATCTCGCGACGAGGCCAACGACTCGGGCAACTCGACGGCCAGCGCTTTGTCTCGCGGTACGTAGGCGATATCGTAACGAATACGTTCTTCGACCGTTGCCTTGTCGTGCGACAAATCCACCTCGGCAGCCACTTCCGTTACGATCTTCTGCCGGTGGACGACGATGTCTGCCGTGAAAACCGCTTGCGGACCTTCCAGACGATACGTCAGCCCGGCAGGCTTTCCTTGCGAGGCATTCCACGCCGCAATCCCCGATAATCGCACCAGGCCCTTGACCTTGTCCGGATCGGGCGTCAACTCGATGTTATCGGCAGGAACCACGGTCAAGCGCCCGTCGTTGGCCGTTGCTCCCCGGAGTTGTGGCAACGTGACCGACAATTGTTCGCCGACATGTTCGCGATGTGCGCGGATCGTAAGTTCGAGTTCTCCGACGGCGCGTTCCAAAAGGGGAACCGTAACCACGCCGTTCCCGTCGGCTTGAACACCTTCCGATACCACCCGGTTGATCGGCCCCAAGTCGTCCAGCGTCCAATCGCCGATGTCGATCTCGACCGAGGTTGCCGGTGCGCCGCGAATATCCAGTTTCAACGTGCCGCTCAATGTCGACTGGTCGGGCGAAATATCGAGTCGGTAATCGGGAGTTACGGTGATCCGTGTCGCTCGCGGCAAGACGCGAGCCGTCAACGAATATGGTTGGCCGAAATATTCAAAGCCCGCGACAAGTTCTTCTTCCTGCTGCCAATTGGGCAAGTCTTCGACTTGTCGCACCCCTTGACTCGGCCCCCAAACCAACAACCGATCGCCGACGACCATGACGCCGACGAATCCCGATTGCCGAATGGCCTCGGGAACGTCGAATCCGGCGAGTTCGATCCAGCCGCCCGTTTCCATCAACGATTCGGTCCGTCTTGCCGCCAAACGGACCTCTACCGGTCCCAACGTCGGTTCGGGCAGGCGCACTTCGACGACGCGTCGTCGGGTTGCCGCGTCCTCCTCTCCTGATCGCCCACCCTCGGTGACCACCTCCAGATCGTATTGCGTTGATGTAATCGGAATGAGGTCTGCTTCTTCGGGTAACCGCACACGGAAGCGGTCGAACGGCCCACCGTAACTTCGCGCGATCAGCCGAGTCTCGTAATCGATGACCGTCGATCCGACTTTGACGACCGTCTCAGCGGTCGCGTCGAGTACGGGACGGCTGCTCGCCGGCTCCTGTTTGGGCGCACGCCACACCAACTCGAACCCTTCCCCCAGCCCTGCCGCTTCGAAGGTCGTGCCGTCGTCGCCGACCGTGGTCCGCACCAGCGACGAGCCTTGCGTCACGGTCCCAACGGCATCACGTTCGGGCACGACCAAACGCAGGGTACTGGTCGTCGCGTTGGGAACGCTCAACCGTAGACGATTTTCGTCTCCTACACGCACCACACGCGTCCAAGCTTGGATCCGCAGAGTCTGCGTCGTTTCCGTCTCTTTGCCGTCGCCGCTTACCGCATCTTCATTCCGATAGTAGAGGACGTAACCGGCTCCCGACGTGTCGGGAACAAGCAGTACCTCGCCAGGCCCAGACGATTCCGGTTTTTCACGCACGACGACTTGATCCAGCCGCAAGGGAATCCGAACCGCAGCGGCATCATGCACACGAAACTCGATCGCAATGCTCAACTCGGCCCGATCATCGACCACCCGGCCATCGATTTCGACAGATTCAACGGCATACTTGGGCGGACGATCGGCGGCATCGACTCCGTTTTTGAGCTTGACCAACTCCTCAAGCTGCTCCATCGTCCACCCGAGAAGCAACTTGAGCGAGCCGTCTTTGTCGAGCACGTAGAGAAGTTCCGGTTTCGCTTCCTCGACGGCCGGGGGGGCCACCTCCGGTGGAAGCGAATCGCTCGCATCGGGTGATTCCCGGCCCGGCTCTCCCGATGCCGATTCGTCTTTCTCGATCGTTCGCGAAGAAAGGTCATCCGCCCCTTGCTCGGCGCGCACGCTCAGACGCCCCGGGAACGTCCCGGCGAGTACCGCCAAAACGATGCACAGTCGCAAAAGACGTGCAGTGAAAGGCGAAGCGACCATCAGAAAACCAACTACCAGAAGGCCCCGGCGTCACCAACTCGGGGGCGTTAAACTGCCTAAAGTGCCGCGTATTCGAAAACGGCGCAACGATGAGAAGACACGCATCGTTTCCATTTTACCCGCGGAGCTGGTCGACACAAAGCAACAACCCGTTCCACACCGCGGAAAGTGGCGTTACCGGCGAACCAATGGAAAGACGTCGCGCTATGTCGTACCGATTACGCCGATTGTGCGTGCTTCTCTCGCCGGGCATCCATTCATTCGGGAGGGGCAAGTAGGTTGGGCAAAAGAGGAAGGCCCGCGAGGTATCCGTAGGGTTATCGTACGCGCAGACCGCA
>CAYVVR010000178.1:0-7276 GCA_964454655.1 uncultured Planctomycetaceae bacterium
TCTCACCGACCAGGATCGTGTGCGACAAGCCGTCGCCGATTTCGTCGTAGCGGATATGACTATTACGAAACAAGACCCCGTGCCCGTCGTCGTCGATGGGCACCTCGCGATCGTCATAACAGCCGGCATAGGACGAATGCTTTCCCGGCCCTCCGCTAGGACATTGATAGCAATCGAGACCGCGGATGTCCTTCACGAGAAACCAATTCGAGGGGGCATACACGCCGTTCGACCGGTCGATGACGTCGGCCAAATCGTCCTGGCCCAAGTACGGCAACAGCAAGATCGTCCAACTCACGTGATATCCTTTCGGAATGCTGCGGATCGGGCCGGTTTCTTCGAGTACGCCCGAAGGCAATCCTCGAAATGTATCGGCGTAAAGTGCCGTCGCCGTGCCGATTTGCCATAGGTTATTTGCGCACTGGGTGCTGCGAGCCGCCTCGCGTGCCGACGCGATCGCAGAAAGTAACATCGCTAGCAACAATCCGATAACGGCCACGACGGTAGCTGCTTCGATGAACGCCCAACCAAACCGAAGGGCTCTTTTGGGGCGACGCAAGACCGTCATCGGCTCGCCTCCGAATCGAATGTCGCTTCGATCGACCGCTTATCGTGGAGCGACACGAGGTTACGAGAGTCGCGGCCGAGCTGCACGTCGACCTCCACTGTAGCCCCGTTTCGCGGCGATTCCGTCGGCCGAACGTCGACCACGACGACGGCGGTCCACCCCTCGAACGGTGCCGGTAGCGTCGGTTGCCACGTCTCGCCGGTGTAGCTCGGTCGCTCACGCAGCTTCGCCGCTGCAAGCTCGAAGGCCGAATCCCGTAATACTTCGGCCTCGACCTGTACCGAATCGGTACGAACCTCGCGAAGCAACGAAGCCGTTTGTTTCGCGGTGATCATCAATAACGCGCCGATCACTGCCGTAGTCGCGATCACCGCAATCAAGGCAAACGCCGTCCGTGCGCCCCCGGCTCGTTGCCGTTCGTGTCTCCGAAAACACGGGCGCAGGCCCACAAATCGTTGCAAGTTCATGGGGCTACCTCGCCGTCGCTACGTCCGACGATATGAGAACCGCAAACCGCTTCCACGACGATCTTTCCGCGCGGAACATGACTGCCGGGGCGCCCGTCTTGCGGCGTCAGTTCGACTCGCAAAATGGACGCATCACCAAAAGGCGATCGCGACACTCGGCACTCCCAACGACCCTTTACGTCGAATACCTCGTACCGGCGTTGGTCGTCGCCGGTCGATTCGATGCGACGAATGACCACGCCGGTCGACTCGTATCGAATCGTCTTCTCGGCCGAATCGAACACGACCAGCGTCGTAGCTATGTCGGCCTTTGTCGCGTTTGCGGCCGATTCGTCGGGCAAACCCCAACGATCGGCCAGGGCGGCATCTTTTCGGATCGATTCGACCAACCGATCGATTTGATGCAGCGCGAACGACGCTTCGGTAAAGTCGGCTTGTCGACGTATTGCATAAAACAACAACGTTGCCGAAGCAGCCGCGACGATGCTCGCCACCGTACCGGCAGCCAATGCCTCGATGATCGTGTATCCGGGGCGTCTCATCGTTGATCCTCCATTTGGGAGGAAGGCCTCGTCGCAAACCGCCAGCCCGAAACGGCGAATCGCTGTCGGTTTCCTGAGCCTGCTTCGGCACGCCAGCTTACGACCACGTCGAATCGCAACGCGTCGATTGTTTCTTCGGCGTGATGGAACGACACATCGATCGTTCCGTCGGGAAGAGCCTCGCGGACATGGTTTTCGAGTTCATCCATGTGGACACGGCTTTTCCAGTCGGCGCTTCGCAGTTCTGCGATCGGAACCGCCCACAAACGCGATACGGCATTGCGTGCAAGCTCTCTGGCCGCGATATGACGGTAGAGTGCATCATTCCGCAGGGTTTGAACCTTCACCCACCGAACAGCGACCCCCGTCACGACGGTCAGCAGTACGATCGCCACAAGGGCCTCGACCAAAAGGCTGCCCGTTCGAAGGAAGCGAGAGTTTCGTCTTCGATTCGTCATGGGAACCGCTACCCCGCGAGCAATTGGATGAGGTCGGCCAACGATGCGACAAGATACACACCCGTCACTCCGACAGGAACAGCGCATATACACACGATCAAAGGGAACGCAATTGCCATTTTGGCTTCTACTTTTGCTGCATCTTGATTCACGTGTCCGTCGATCAATCGTTCGAGAACGACGGTAAGACTGCGATTATCCAACACCGTCCGCAACGCGCGGACATCGGCCGCGGCAAGGAGCCGTGACCGCCCCATGGCGTCGATCCAGTTTTGTCCTTCGTAAATGCGACGCATTGCATCCTCGGCGCGTTGCCGTGTTGCCGCCGTTTTTCCCTTTCGTGCGAGCATTTCGAGTGCCCCGACGATCGCGTTTCCGGAACGAACCGCCGCCCACAACGTCAACAAGATGGTCGCTCGCTCTCGATGTTGCACGGGTGACCATTTCCAAAATCCGTAGAGCTTCGTCCACGAAAACGCAGTCAAGGGAAAAAACGCGAGAGCTATTAGCGGCAAGCCGCCGATCCACGGAAACAACAGGTCGCTCAGTTCCGCGTTAAGCCAAGTGGTCCCACCGACCTGAGAGACAATCGAAGTGAGAGAAAAATAGTTGGCGAATCCTCCAGTAGCAGCAGTGACCGTAATGGACAACCATACCAGATAGAGACCACGCTCGATCCATGCCGTGACGACGTGTTTCCTCGATCGCTCGGCGCCCAGCCAGGCATGCAGAACCGAGGAAACGTCTCCGAACCGTTCGCCGACAGCGAGCGCAAATCGAAAGTCGGCCGATCCCAGCCTTGCTGTTTCGAATGCCGAAGACAATCCGGTTCCTGCTTGTAATGCGGTCAGTGCCTTCAGCGCCTTCTTACCTAAGACGCCTTCACGATAAAGACCTTCCAAGGCCGTTGCGACTGGAATACGGTGTTCCAATGCCGTCGCCAATGTGGTTACCGTCGCACGAAGTCGCGAACCCGCGTATTCCACAGCCGAGACGGAAATCAACACGAGAGCCGGCACAATCAGGGCCAACCCCCAAGCATGGCGTGTGAGTATTCCGGTGATCGCGATCCATCCTGCTGCGACGGCGATCCAGGCGACCGGGTCGACTCTTCGCACATGACGCGACCGATGCCACAACACGCCGGCCACCATCAAGGCAAAGGCGATCAGCGCAGTGCCCCCATCTCCGCTGAAAATTGCGATGAAATTCACATCAGCCAAGCTCATGACCGCCGGTGCCCTTTGTTTCGATGGTCGGCAGCTCTACACGCACTGCCGGAGATCTTTGCGGAAATTTAAAACAGTAATATTCCCTCTGCTGCCCACATTACGTCGATCATGTGCCTTGCCAGAGGTTCCAAAATTGCCAACGAGCCCAGAGCCAGGCACAACAACCACGGTATGGACCACATCAGCCGCGCTCGATCTCGAACCCGTTCTTCCAGCTGAACGACCGCCATGTCGAACCCGTCGATGATCGTCCCGTTTGCCGCAGCATACCGAAGCGAGTGTTGAATGCTCTCTGAGAAGATTGGAAAAGATCGCAAGACATCAACCGGTTCGACGCCGCGCGTTGCGACGTCATGCCACGCGTGAAAGATCTTTCGCCTTGCCGCCGTAGGGGCGACGGCCGCCGCTAAGCGGCAAGCATCGACGATGTCGCCTCCGCTTCGTACGACGGCCCCGATGAGTCGGCAAACGGCTGCATCGTTCGCCAAGGTGATGTCGTATCCCAACACGGGACACGCTTCGGCGAGGTCGGAATCGAACACGATTTGGGGCGACAAAGCAAACGGTGCGAGCACGCCGGCGAGCCCGGCCGCAAGAAGCAGGCTCGGCGGCACAATACCGGAATCTTCCAGCTCGGTCTCTTCTTGCTGCAAGAAACCCTTGAGCGTGTCGTGGAAGTACGCACGGTGAAAGGTGCTTCCCACCCCGCCGGCAAACAATATGATGATCAGCAACCAAAAAGGATAGGCCAGCAGCGCCCGCATTCGGTCGCCAATGAACAGGCGTTGCTCTTCGCCCAACAAGAATTGGCGGACGACTTCTCTGGGCAGACCGTTTTCAAGGACGAACAAGACGACCGCCGCCAATCGTCCGGCTCGGCTACGTCGCCCCACGGTCGCCTTCACTGCTTTGCCTGCTTTCCATTGTTTGCGCAATTTTTGTGTACAGCGCCGCATGCGGCCGTCGAGCAATTCGCCTTCCAGGTCTTTCAAGAGGGCGATAGCCGCCTCGGTTGAGACCTCGGCCTCTTTGCCCCCCGGCGGTCCACCGTTTTGCGACGCATTCTCGGCCGACATGATTCGAAGCGTGCCTCCACAAGCAAACAAGTTAGGCCCAAGGTTCAGATCGTATTGGCTGCGAACATCAAGTGATACAACAACTGCACATAGGGAATCCAATAGACGGCATAAACGATGCCGACCAGTAAAACGGCGATCCAACCGACGCGAATGGGCAACAACGATCGTAGAATCGTCATACGTGTTTCGGCAACTCGCTGCCAACGTGCGGCGTAGTCGAACAATCGACGAGAAAGTGTCGGCGCGTCGCCCTCGGGCGTGATCACGACGGAACCGGGGGCATTCGGGAAGCGTATGGCGACACTTGAGCCCTTTTCGACGGCATCGGCCGACATGCGAAGCCGTTTGCGCCACGTTTCATCACCCGGAGTCAAGACGGCAACACTGCGCAACGCTTCGGCGGGCGTCAATCCTTGCTCCAGGCAAATCGCCAACAACCGGCTCCCGGTAACCGCCTGTTGGATGCGATAGAGCTGATAGACGCTCGGAAACAGCAATACGGCTGGCCTTCGCTTGGCGTCGAATGCGCGGCCGATGGAACGAATTCCCAGGGCGACGGCTGCCGTTGCGACTACCAGCAATCCGTATCCGATGACCGCGCCGGTACTCCAGTACCGGCCGATTGCCGCACACACGGCAAGTATCGCGGTCGAAACACCCGACATTCCGATATCTGTGCTGATTCGTTCAAGGGCCGGGGCCGCCCAACAACAATATCCGAGAAATACTCCCAGCGAAATAAAACAGACGAAAAGAGGATAAATGACGGTCGCGGCGACCAGCTTTCGTAGCGAGGCCAAACCTCGAAGCGACCAAAGTAGAGTCCGCAACACTTCCGCGGGCTGATTTCCGGCCAGTCCCAACCGTACGAGTTCAAGATACGGCTTGGGCAAATCTGCGGTTTGGGCCAGCGCGATGTCGAGAGGCTCGCCTTTGTCGAGGTGCTCTTTGAGCACCGATGAAAAGGCACGAAGCTTGCGCGCACCTTCTTCTGAGAGCCAATCGAGCCCCATTTCCAGCGACAGCCCCTGTTCGGCCAGACGAGCCAATTCTTCGGTGATGACGATCAGCTCGTGCAGCGAGGGTTCCGGAAGATGTGGTGGTGTCTCCGGCATTGCGATTCCTCACCGGTGTTCCCGCGGGCAGAGCACCGATCGTTTGTATAGCAAAGCGCCGGGGAGTTGACAAGCTTTTGCCCAGCGTAGGCAACGGCACGTAGCCGACGGGACCGCGTTTGTTACACTCGCCCGATCCCCAACACGCGGCGTACTTCACCGGGCGAGGTTGTTCCCTCTTCCACTAGGCGAATGGCGCAATCCAACAGAGGAGTCATGCCTGCTTCGACGGCCTGTCGATGCAGCGTCCGGGCATCGGCGCGTTCGAGGATGACATCGGCCATCGAAGCGTCGCGGGGCCCGAGAAACTCGGCAATCGCAGCCCGCTCTGCGTAGCCTGAACCGGCGCATTTGGAGCATCCTACCGGTCGTCGGTATCGGGTAATCGGCAAACCGAAACGGCCCGCTTCATCTTCCGTCCATTCGGCGCAGTCACACAACCGCCGGACGAGACGCTGCGAAACGATACCTAAGATGGTGCCACGCAAAAGATACGGCTCGATTTCCATTTCGAGCAGGCGTCCCAAGGCTTCCGTCGCGCTGCCGGCGTGAAACGTGCTGATCAGCAAGTGCCCGGTAAAGCTCGCTTGAATCGCAGCTTCGGCGGTTTGATGATCCCGGATTTCTCCCAAGAAGATGACTTCCGGATCGTGACGCATCAGATAACGCAAACCGGTCGTCAAATCGAGCCCGACGCGGGCATCGACCTGCGATTGAATCGCCCCCGCAACGGTCACCTCGATCGGGTCTTCGAGCGTCACGACATTGCGGATCGTTTCTTGGCTTCGCAGAATCTCGCGCAAGCACGCGTAAGCGGTCGTGGTCTTGCCGCTTCCGGCCGGACCGGTGATCAGGATCAGCCCGGCGGTCTCTTGAAGTAACGACTGCAAGGTATCGGCAATCTCACCCGGCAAACCTAAGTCGTCTACATATTGATATTGGTTCGTTCGTCCAAAAAAACGCACAACCAACCGCTCGCCGTACAGGGATGGAAACGTACTCACCCGCACGGCCGGCTGATCCTCGTGGTGCTGATAGCGCCCCTCTTGGGGAATGTCGCTGCGATACGTCAACAATCGCGCCAACACCTTGAAGCGCCCCACGATCTTGGAACGAACCTCAACAGGGAATGAGCCCGCTCGATGAAGGACGCCGTCGATGCGCATCCGCACCTCGAGCCCGGCAGGTGACGGATTGAGATGCAGGTCGCTCGCCCCGAACTCCGACGCCAGTCCGAAAAGTCCATCGACCGCATCGACCGCGTATTCGGGCGATTCGGGCGACAAGTCGTCGAGCATTCGGGAAAAAGCGACATCGAGCGTCTCAGACATCGTCGGGCTCCTCGCCGGGAATTGTCCCGGCTTGTCGACGGTAACAAAGCTGGCACGACCTCGACCGATGATGATAAACTAAACTTTCACCCGCGGCAGCATCTGCGGGGATGATTTTCGATGTATGGCACGGTGACAGAGAAGAGATCGGCTCCGGATGGTCGGTGACGCTACCGGCCCGCAAACCTCCGCCGATCGGTTCCCTCGGCGACGGAAAAGGTTATCGACGATGACGACGCCTTTCGACGATTCCAAGCACGAGCACGCCAACGACGAACTCGAACACCTGGAACAGGCCTCCGGCGACGACGCGGCATCTCCGGAGTCGGAAGATGACGGGATGTTGGCGCTTTCCGAAGATGGTCTCGACGGCATTCCCGAATCGGAAGATTTTGCCGTGGTGAAAGAATCCGAGACGGCTTCCGAGGCCGACACAACGCCGACCAGCGAGAGCAAGGAGGAAGCCGTCTCGGATTCTTTCACC
>CAYVVR010000178.1:7286-7715 GCA_964454655.1 uncultured Planctomycetaceae bacterium
GCCGCGGACGGTGAAGCCGAAAGCCGGGAGGAAGGTCCGGTGGACGCGGATGGGGAGCCGGAATCGAGTGGCTCCGACGATGAGGAAGAAGCCGAGTCGGGCGATGATTCGACGGAACGTGAGGCGTCTGCCGAATCGGAAAGCGAGGCCGAAGCCGAGACGGTAGCGTCCGACACCTCGGAAGCTGAAGAAGAGTCAGCCGAAGATGAGGCCGAAGAGGAAGCTACCGACGAGGAATCAACGGACGAAGAAACGCCGCCGAGATTGGCCGACATCGAAATCCTCAAGATCCGGCTTTCGGACGAAGGAGAGCCGGTCTCGCTCGCCGACGTGATTCCCGAGGGTGAAGAGGAGCCGATCGGTGAACAGGTTGCCCGCGCGCTCACCTTGAGTTTGCAGTTCATTCGCGAGGGCAAGGTTTCTTTGGAC
>CAYVVR010000179.1:0-7700 GCA_964454655.1 uncultured Planctomycetaceae bacterium
GAATACGACCGGCGATGCCAACAGCGTGACCACCAGCTCGGTGACGTGATTGGGTGCGCCGGTTGCCACTTGGATGCTCAACACGATCGCCAGCGAAACGAGATAGTTGGCGATGTTGTTGCCCACGAGAACCGTGGCGACGAACAGCGACGGCCGGTCGGCCAGCCACGTAAGCGCGCCGACGACCCAGTCGCCGGTGCGGGCGGTGACTTCCAACCGCAGGCGGGCCACGCGGTAAAGACCGGTTTCGGCTCCGCTGAACAGGGCGCTCAACGCCAGTCCCAACAGTCCCAGAGCAGCGACGGCGAAGATCATTCGGCGTCCTCCTTGCCCGGGCGGGGCAGTGGACGCACGACTTCAACCAACGGAACACCGCGCGGAGACACCTCGAGCACTCGAAAATGGAGCGGTCCCCAGTCGCATTCGTCGCCGACCGCCGGAAGCCGTTCCAGCCGTTCCTGGATCAATCCGGCCACGGTGACGCTCACGCTGGCCGGTTTTTCGATGCCGAAATAGCGGGCGAGACGTCGCAGGTTCGTCAGGCCGTCGACGTGCCACACGCCCGGTCCGGCCACACGAATCGCTCGTCGGCGAAGCAGCCAGTCGCTGCGGCCGCCCCACGATGAAAAGATCGCCCGCATCAGATCTTCCTGGCCGACGATTCCGATCGATTCACCGTGTTCGTTGACGACGGCACACACCGGAGCTTGGGTTTCGCGTAGTTCGTCGAGCACTTTGGCCGCTTCGATGCACCAGGGAACGTAGCGGATGGGGACGACGGCCTCGGCCGGGGGCGTTTCGTTGCCGGGAATCAAAAAGTCGGTCGGAATGTACGCCGTGATTTCTTCCGAATGCGGGTCGACCAGGATGATAAAGTCGGCGTCGGGGGCGATTTCTTTCCGTAGGTCTTGCAGCCACGCAGACCATGCCGCCGCGTCGTAGTCGTCGGCAAAGATCGTTTCCAACGAGTCGGGAAGCGTATGCACGTGCAGAGCGGGACGGGGCTGCATCACCTCCTCGGCCCGCAATTCCGACAAGTGAACCAGGTTTTGAAGCACGACCTGTTCTTGTTCTAACTGGGCGGCGTTGGCTTCGGACCACATGACGGCCTGTTCCAGGTCGCGCAACCGCAGGTACGGTTCCGGTTGAAATCGCGGCCAAATGACCCGTTCGATCAAAACGGCGATTTTGCGTAGGGTGGGCAAAATCGGATCGACCGCACGGACGGCCGAGGCCAGCGGAAGAACGAGCGTCTTTGCCAGGAACCGGGGGCGAAGCACGGCCAGCGTTTTGGGTAACAGCTCGCTGAAGAAGATCAGCCCGGCCAGTGAAGCGGCCGCCAGCGCGCCCGCGGCAGCCGAATAGCCTTGCGATTCCCAGTTGAGGGCCAAGATCGACGACAGCGAAAAGTAGAGGACGTTGACCGTCAGATTCCAAAACAAAATGGCGCTAAGCAGGCGATCGCTGTCGTCGAGCAGGCGCACGACTAGACGTTCGCGGGCGTTTCCCTCGGCCATTTCACGACGGTCGCGATACCCCAGGTAAAACATGGCCGCTTCGCCGGCCGAAAAGAACCCCGAAGCGGCGATCAAGACCGCCATCGCCGCCAGCCATGGTGCCGATTGGATCAACAGCGTCACGGATGCGACTCCCCGGTCGGTCCGATCGGATCAACCCTCCTCGTACGTGGTGCGACCGGTTGCGACGTCGAATTCGTCGATGGCCGGAATCAACAGCGAAAGCGTCGCAAACCCGTAGGCAAACGCAATCGCCGTGAATACCAGGTGAACCTGGTCGAGGAACAGGCTCGTCAACGCGTAGAAGGTGGCCAAGGGACACAGGAACGAGGCGACGGCGATCGCCTTCGACGGGTTCCGGCGTCCGAGGACCCAGTACATCGCCGCGCCGCCTCCGATCATGAACGCCAAGAACGGATGCATCTGCGCCTGGAACGTGCCGCTGAAGGCCAACATCATCCGCATGCAAACGCCCACGCCCACGAACAGGAAGAACACGGTGCCCAAGCTCGCGGCGACGGCGGTCCGCGAGTTGAAGTAGATCAATCCCAGGTGCAGTCCCAGCATGGCCACGAAAATATACAACACCAACACCCCGGCGGTGAGATAAATCAAGTCGCCCGTGCTGAGGACTTCGCGATATCGCAAGAAAAACGCCAAAACCAGCGGCAGAAGGATCATTTCCTTCGTGTTGTAGAACACGCCGCCCAGTTTGCCGAAGACGAATTCCCGCGGCGAAATATCGCTGACCAAAAGCAAGTCGAGCGTCCGGCCGTCACGCTCGCTGGTGATGGCCGTCACGGCTTGCGCGTTTACCAGCACCAGGCTCAACAGCAGCAGCGGCGTCATCACGAAGGCCACGGTGGCCGGCGATGCCGGTTCTTCACCGCCGGTCAGCCAGACGACGGCCCCCGCCGCCAAGGCGAACAGCAGCAGATACGACAACCGCAGCAACAGCATCTTGCGGCCGTAGGCCCAGGTGCACATTTCACGCCACAAGATCGGGTTGTCCCACACTTCGCGATGCTTGCGGCGACTCGGGGCCGATGTGGTTTCTTGCGGCTCGGCGGAGCTCGATTCCGGTAAGTCGGCGGAATCGAGCGTTTCCTTTGCCGATTCGAGGCGATCGGTGTGGAACGTGAGCTCGCCTTCGTTTTCGCGGACGGCTTTCCGCGTTTCTCGCGAGGGGTTCCAAATCCGCACGAGGGCGATGGCGATTCCGTGGACGATCGCCGTGGCGACCAACCCGACGGCGACGTACACGTAGGCCGCATTGTGCAACACGGGCAGACCGTTGTCGATGACCGGGAACGGGCGGGCCGCTTCGACGGCGGCTCGCCAAGGACTGAGGCCGCGGGCCAACCCGATCGCCGAAATCCCGAAGATCTCCTCGCCCAAAGCGCCGGCGGCGAGCAACTCGGTGACGGCAAACCAGAGGACGAGCGTCATGATCGTCAGCGCCAGCGACTGAAAGGCCTTTTCTCGCCAAAAGGCAATCGTCGATCCGATCGCCCCACCCAGAATCACCGAGACGAACGTCACCGCGTACGTCCGAACGATTTGCGCGGTGTCGATTCCGCCTAGCAGCGAGAGAAAGGCATAAAAGGGAACCGCCGCCGCAAGGACGACCGACAGCGTCAGCAACGACGCCGCCCACTTGCCGAGCACCAACTCGCTATTCGACAGGTGCGTCATCAAGAGCAGGTCGAGGGTGCGTTTTTCTTTTTCTTGCGCGATGCTTCCGGCGGTCAGCAAGGCAGCGATGAACAACGCCATGACGGCCTGCATCGTCGCTGCAATTTGGAGCCACGAGGTTCCGAACCGCGCCAGATCGCCGATATCGCGCACGTATTGGGTGCCCGACAGCACCAGCCACGCCGTGCACATCAAGACGAGCAACATGAGAAGGTAAACCGACCGGGCGATATAAAAACGCGTCCGGCGCGGCGTAATGGCCAGTTCACGGGTAAAAATCGGGCCGATCAGCACGAGATCGAATTCCCCCAACCTACGATGGACTGTCGAACGTTTCAGATGCCGAGCACCCCCGCTCGGGTGCGTCGTCGGTAACACGATCTACAAGGTCATGGTACCTTGGGGGGGCTGCCGGGGAAAGCGGCGGGCGCGCGGCGGCCGACCGACAAAATACAATCGGCGGCTGCCGATCGCGCCGACAGCCGCCAAGGAGGGAGATGGGATGTTCGTGGTCGTCACGTCGTTGCCGCGACGCGTCGGCTAGAAGCGATAGCCGCCCGATCCGCCGGTCGAGGCCGGAGTGACGTTCGGATCGTACGTCGAGCCGGCGCCTTGCGATTGCGGCGTGTAGGTCTTCGTGCTGCCCGGTCGGTATTCGCCGTCGGGAATCGTAATGCCGCTGGTGTCACCCGACGCCGAGTTGGGCGTGTACGAATTGTTGATGCTGTAGGGGGGCTGATAGCTCGGGACACCCGGCGGATTGTAGCCCGTATTGCCCGGCTGATAATCGCTCGAACCCGGAGGCGTGTCGGACTGCCCCGGCGTGTAGCCGGTATTTCCCGGCTGATAGTCGGTTTGGCCGGGGGTGTAACCCGTCGGCGACGCGTATCCCGTTCCCGACGACGGGGTTCCGCCGTACGACGGCGAAGTCGAAGGTTGGGCCGTCGTGCCGTTGTTGAACAGATGGGCGTACCGATCGCCGACCAACGAGGCCGGGTTGCCGCCGTTGCCCGAGTCGGTTGAACCGCCCAGCGAGCACACGCCGTTTGCACAGTTCGGGCCCGAGCAAGCACCGGCCGAGGTATCGGGCGTCGAGCCGTAGTTGCCGCCCACCGGGGCGCTCGGCTGCGCGGGCGAAAGACCGTAGGGCGAGGCGACATCGTATGGCGAACTCGACGGGGACGGCGACGCATCGGTCGCACTGCCGCCGTATCCGGCGGGATCATAACCGCCGGCATAGGACGCCGCAGGAGTGTTTTGCGGGGCGGATCCGCCGTACAACTGGTCGTAGCCGGGCGCCGCGGGTGCCGAAGGCTGATAGCCGCTCGACTGGTAACCGCCCGGATCGTAGCCGCTCGGATCGTAACCGCCTGCCGGCGGCGTGCCGTACGAATCGCTGCCGGCGGTGGCGTAGCCGGGGGCCGAGCCTTGCGAGGTCTGATAGCCCGCCTGGACGTTGCCGGACGCCTGTTGATTCGTTTCCGGATACGACAAGGGGGCTTCCGAGACGGCGGCCTCGGCAGCGGCGAGGTTGGCCCCTCCGGCGTTCGAGGTGCCGGGCGGCGTCGTCGGTGAGGCAAATTCCGAGGGCTTTTGCGGATAAGGCTTCGTCTCGGCGACGTTCTTCGATCCGAACCCGCTGAACGGGTTCCACAAGCTCCATTTGGAACTCGAAGTACCGGCACAGCCGGAGACCAGCAGGACGGCACTCAGTCCCCAGATCCAAGCGTGACGCACGCGCATGATCGCATCCCTGTCGTTTCGTGTGAGGTCCGATTCGACCGCGAAACATCCCTTTTTCGCTCGGCCTGTCGGTAGAACCGCCGCGGCATGGTGCGGAAAACCGTCGTTCAGGCCGACACGAAAAGACCAACCTCCGTGTTGCAGGGCGAGAAGTGTCTGAATCCTCGACGCGATGCCCCTCGTGACGCATTCACTTCGGCGATCCGTGCCGAACGACGCGTCGCCTCGTCCAGACAACAGGGTCGGATTATGAAGATGCGCCGCTTGCCGGTCAATATCATTTTTTCGACAGCCGAAGGCGGCGAAATCGGAATCGCCCCGGTGCGCCGCGGCCCCGGTCAGGTTCCTCCACTGCGGCCGAAAATCGCCCGGCAGCAAGCAAGGAAAGAAATACGAAACGGCGAAACGCGCTCACCGGAGAACGTTTCGCCGAATACGCTAGGCTGCCTATCTTGCCGCGTCGTGCTTCAGTTAGAGGTCAATTCCAGGTTGATGACGTTCGTGCCTTTCTTGACCTCGTATTCCAGCGTCGTGTTCGTGTTGTACTTTGCCGGAATGGGTTCGACGGTCTTGGTCGTGTTCGGGCTTTGCTGTGCGTCGTAGTACGAAGGATCGTCCGAAGACACCGCGGCCCCACCGCCTTCCGACTTCGGCATACTTCGGACGGAGACTTTGTGTCGCCCGACGACGGCGCCCTTGCCGCCGGGAAAGACGAGCGTGTAATGGCCGTTTTCGTCCGTCGTGCCCGTCGAACTCATTCCGCCGTCGATCGGTGAAAACGTCACCATCGCGTTGGGTACGGGTTGACCGTCGAGCGTGACGACGCCTTCGACCAGGCCGACGTTCGGTCCGCGGTTGCAGCCGATCACCAAAAGCAAAACGGCCCCGATCGAGATGGAACGCAACATGGGCGATACCTCCCAAGAAGACGATGTTTGCGGAAATCGCGAGCCGACCGGGACGTACCCGGCGGCTCGCGTCCAAGGTTTACGGATCACGCATCGGGTTACGGAAGTTGAACGGTTTCACCGCCGTCTTTGCTTCCCAGGGCACCCCAAACGCCCCAGGGAGAAGGCCGTCCGCCGGGCGTAGCCACGTCGTCGATTGCCTGATCGCCGGTGTCGACGGTCTCGGTGATGAAGTGGACCGAGGCATCGGCCATCGCGACGTTCACGCCGCCGGGATGGAAACTGGACGCCGTGCCCATGTGCTCGTTGCCGTCGACGCCGCCCCAGTGACAGCTCGGCCCGTTCGGACGCACCATGGTGGCGAACCCGACGAAATAGGGACGCCCGTCCCATGCGCGACCGCCCGTCGGACGAAAGTCGGCGCGTACGTTGCCGGTCAGTTTCTTAGGATTGTTCGGATCGATGCGGGCGAGGCACCCGGCCGGGTTCCAGGCCTTCATGTCTAAGGCCACCCCGCCGAGCACGTCGTTCGGCTCGCCTCCGGCGACCATCTCACCGAGCATGACGGTGTTCGACGTGCCGTCGGTAATGTCTTTCATGGCCAGCCAACGCTCGCACTGGAACACGCCGCGGTTGTCGCGGTTGTTTTGGTCCGGCCGGAAGTGGTTCTGGTGGTAGTCGTCGCCCACGCACCCCTTGTAGTTTAGAATCGAAGGGCTTTCCAAGCGGTTGGTCACCCGTTCGTCGGACGGACATCGGTAGACGTCCACATCGGTGGTCCAGTACCGGGCGATGAAGGGATATTGCGGGTCGCCCGTCCCGCGGTTTTGGGTGGTGGCCCACGGATCAGGCAGTCCGCCGCCGGGTGCCGTGGGCGATGCCTGAGCCTTGATGGCGTCGTACAGCGGTTGCTGTTCGACATAGGGCAGAATCATCATTGCCCACGAATAGTACCGGCCCCGCGACATCCGCGATCCCAACGCCGGGAACGCGCTGTTCACGTCATGATAATTGTGCAGGGCCAACGCGATTTGCTTCATGTTGTTCGTGCAGCGACTGCGACGTGCAGCCTCGCGAGCCGCCTGCACGGCAGGCAACAGTAGCGCGATCAAAATGCCGATGATCGCAATCACGACCAGTAATTCCACCAGGGTGAAGCCCCGGTGCGTCCAAGAACGGCGCAACATAGCACACCTCCTGGATCCCGATAGGATCCGCATGAAAATAAGGAAACGCACAACCCCCGACTTCAAGGTCGTCAAAGGCGGGGTACTACGTAGGGAAGTGGCCTTCCCGATGGCAGGACGGGACCGGAGGGATTGGTGGGGATCCGCATTAGGGTTCGGGGGAAACGCGATTCGCATAACGAATCACGCCCGCGATTGTTGTTTGGCGATGCAAATAAATCAAGGAATTGTCGAGTGTTTGTCGCGTTATTCACGGTATACCGACATGTGGCGGTATTGTGACGAAAAAACGAACAGGTTGTAGTTGGTTTGAGATTTTGGGCGGGCATTGGATTGAATGCAGCACACAAACGAAGAGCTGCCGCATGCGGATGGGCGTGACGGTGTAACTCCCGATTTAGCCGTTCGTTGCGACCAGCCGGGGAAGGTGAATGACACCGGCTTGATGCGTCCGGTCGCTGCCGTGCTCGTGCTTTGACGCGTAGCACGTGGTTGTTGGGATAGTCGTGTGTGGTGTGTACGCGATCTCCGTAAATAAAAAGAAACACCCTCGGCGAGAGGTAATGTGATGACTCGATCCGCGGGACAGGCTCGTGAAAAACCGCCCGGTCGGGCCGCAGGCATCGACTATGGCGAGGTGCGAATCGGGA
>CAYVVR010000180.1:0-7698 GCA_964454655.1 uncultured Planctomycetaceae bacterium
GGGCCTTTTATTCCTCGGTTGCGTCGGCATCGCCCGACGATGAGTCTTGAGCGTCTACCGATTCGTCGGGCGATTCCGATGGTGCCTCCGAACCGGTCGGTGTCGTTTCGTCGCCCGAATCAGGCGTCTTTTCGGCGGAGCGATGGAGCGCCTTGTTCGCAGGCGGCCCAAGAATCGCCTCGATTTCCGATTCTTCCAAGACTTCCGCCTTTTCCAAGGCAGCGGCCAAGGCATCGAGCTTGTCGCGTTTGTCGCGTAACAGGTCTTCCGCGCGACCGGCCGCTTCATTGAGAAGACGCGAGATTTCCTCGTCGATCAATTGAGCCGTATGCTCGCTAAACTCGCGAGGCCCTCCCATGTCGCGCCCCAAGAACGGGTGATCCTCGCTGAATCGATACGATACGGGCCCGAGGCGCCGACTCATCCCCCAATGCATGACCATGTGGCGTGCCAAGTCGGTCGCCTTCTTGAGATCGTCGGAGGCCCCGGCGCTAAGCTCCTGGAACACGAGCCGTTCCGCGGCGCGACCGCCCAACAAAAACGCCAATCGCATGTGGAGTTCCGATTCGCACACGTTGACGCGATCTTCGTCGGGCAGAATCTGGGTAACGCCCAACGCCCGACCGCGGGGGATGATCGTCACCTTGTGAACGCGATCGGCGTTCGGATCGAACCAAGCCAAAAGCACGTGCCCCGCCTCGTGATAGGCGGTGATGCGCTTTTCTTTCGGACTGAGCACTTCTTCGCGTTTCGCGCCCATCAACACCTTGTCGCGAGCGTACTCGAAGTCCGACATGTCGACCTTGTCTTTGCCGCAGCGAGTCGCCCACAACGCGGCCTCGTTCACAAGATTCCGAATATCGGCCCCGGTCAGCCCGACCGTTCCCGCCGCCAATCGCTCCAAATCGACATCGTCGGCCAAGGGCACTTTTCGGCAATGCACGCGGAAAATGGCCAAACGCGCCTGAAGGTTGGGACGATCTACGGTGATGTGCCGGTCGAATCGTCCCGGTCGAAGCAAGGCGGGATCGAGAATGTCCGGCCGGTTCGTCGCCGCCATCACGATGACGGAATCGTTCTGTGTGAAGCCGTCCATCTCGCTGAGGATCTGGTTGAGCGTTTGCTCTCTCTCGTCATGGCCGCCGCCCAGTCCGGCACCACGAACGCGACCGACGGCATCGATCTCGTCGATGAACAAGATACACGGTGCGTTTTCTTTGGCGGTATTGAACAGGTCCCGCACACGGCCCGCCCCGACACCGACGAACATTTGGATGAACTCGGACCCGTTGACCGTGAAAAAGGGCACCCCCGCCTCGCCGGCAACTGCGCGGGCGAGCAGTGTTTTCCCCGTGCCGGGCGGCCCGTTGAGAAGTACCCCCTTTGGAACGCGTCCCCCCAATCGCTGAAATCGCTCGGGATTCTTGAGGAACTCGACGATCTCTTGCAGCTCGGCCTTGACCCCTTCCAGCCCTGCAACGTCGTCGAACGTCACGCGGTCGCCCTCGCCCGAATACCGCTTTGCGGGGCTCTTGGTGAAACCGGTCAGCACGCTACCACCGAGCATCTGGTCGCGGGTTCGACGAAACATGAACCACACGACGACCACCAAGCCGATCATTACCGCGATGTAGACGCCGAACATCCAACTCGTGCTGTCGGGCGGTTCATCGGCCGAATAGTTTGGGCCTAACGCTTCCACGAGTTGTTCGTCCAACTCACTATCGCCCAACGCGGCCGGCGGCAAAACGACGACGAATTCTTTCGGTGCTTCGACCAGCTTTTGCAACCGCCGGTCCAACCGCTTGGGCGGCGTCTTGTATTCACCGTACAACCGCATCCCGCGGATTTCCGCCTTGGCGATGTTGCCTTCGGCCAAGATCTGGCGAAATTCGCCGTACGGAATCGTTTCCCGCTGGGCACTCGTACGCCCGAACATCAAAACTGCCGCAAGCAGTGCCAAGACGCCCAGCATCATGATCGCTTGGGGGGGAATCCGACGAATTCCACTGGGGCCCTTCGGCGGCTTTTCTTGCGGATCGTTAGGACGATGTTGTGGATTTTGCTCCATCAAGCACCCTCTTCCCGAAGGACTAAATCTGGATAGCCACAATAGGGGGGGAAACAAACCCGGCCCCTATGTTGTTCGCCACCACCTTAACATCAAATTCTACCGCATCGTCGGGCGATCGACGACAGCATGCCCCAAGTCTGGGGTATTGCTCCCTCAAATTCCCATTGACGAGGGGGAAGCCTCTTGTCTGCTTTCGCAACCACGGCGATTCAGCGAACACAACCCCCACATTGGCAAGATGTTACGCCAACACAGGCCGCCGAAAAAAATTCGGCCGCCGAAAAATCCCATCTCACGGTTTTACGGCAACTTATGGCCAAATCTGACTGAAAATTTATTAAATCGTTTGGCACGTTTTTGTTTTGTGGGCTAGATAGTCTATAAAGACGCCCCCCACAGAAAACAGCCTACCCCCCCACAAATGTGAATCAATCCGATTTTCTGCTGGTCGGTCGATCGTACGGTCACCGATTCTTCGGCATCAGAAACGGCATTTCTGGTCGGGGCGGATTGCGAAACGGTTGTGTCTCCACGTAAGTGCATAAGGAACTGCATCATGAGGCTTTGGCGAAATCTCTCGTTACGTAACAAGTTGCTGACCGCGTTTCTGGCTCTCGCGGCAATTGCGGTGTGTATCAGCGGTGCCGGCTATTGGGGAATCCACGATCTCGGCACAGCGGCCGACGTTCTGAGCGCGAAATGTCTCCCTCGAGTCGAAGCCCTCAACGCGATCGAAAAATGCGATCACAAAATCGGCGGTGCCGCGGCCCTGTTGACGAATCCGCAACTTCCTGCCGAATCACGACGTGCAGCATACGAAGAACTCGCCACCGCCCGGAACGAAGCCGTTGAAGCATTGAAAGCCTATGAAGCGACGTTCGACGAAACGGAACAAACCGATTTAGGCTCACTGAGCGATACCGTGCACCGGTTGGTACAAGCGGCCGAGGAATTCGAAACACTCGCCCGCAATGCCGACGAATTCGGCATCGACAATCCGGTCGATTTCTATCGCCAAATTGAAGCTTTTCGCGGCGACCACCACAGCCGATTGGGAGCGGTTCTCGAAGCCGTTGACCGCCATACGACGTTCGATGGTGGAACGGACTCACACGCGTGTCGCTTCGGCAAATGGTCCGCTTCGCTCAAAACCCAAAATGCTCGGCTGCAGCAATTGGTAGCCGAAGCCGAGCAATCCCACGAGGCCTTTCACGCGGCAGTGGCTTCCATTCGCAAAGCGTTGATCGACAAAGATTACAAAAAGGCGGAACAGCTCTATTTCGAAAAGATGCAACCGGCCGCCGAAGCGGTATTCGCCCACCTCGACGACATGCTGGCGCTGGCGGAACACGCATCCGAGCTGGCACGAACACGAGACCAGTTTCTCACGACCAACTTGATTCAGCTCAGTGAGGAACTCGACGGCGTCATGGAACCTCGCATCGAAGCCGACCACGTCGTTGAAACGGCCGCGATCACGCGTGCCGACGATGCCCAAAAACGGGCCGGACGTATTCTCTTGATCGTCTCGATCGCCGTCGTTGTGGTTGCGGTCGCGTGGGGCACGTACCAATCGAATGCGATTTCCAAGCCGGTTGTCGCAACGGCCAAGGTACTCGACGCCGTCGCCGACGGCGACTACACAGTGTCTCTCGATTACGACTCGGGCGACGAGTTGGGACGCATGTGCGACTCGGTGAATCGTATGGTAAGCGCCGTTCGCGGCGCCTTGCACGACATCGCCGAAAGCGCCGAACAATTTGCCGAAGGTTCCCGCGTGATTGCCGAGAGTTCCCAATCGCTCGCAGCCGGATCACAGGAACAAAGTTCCGCCGTGGAACAGATCAACGGTGCCGTCGAAAGCTTGCTGGAGGTTATCGAGCAAGTCAAGCACGCCGCCGACGAAGCCAATGAGCTCGGCTCCGAAACCTCGCGATTGGCCGGCGACGGCCGTCAGGCGGTCGAGCAATCGAACGAGGCGATGGAACTGATCAGCCAAAGCTCACAACAAATCGCTGAAATCATCCAGGTAATTTCGGAGATCGCCGGACAGACCAATCTGCTGGCATTGAACGCCGCCATCGAGGCCGCCCGCGCCGGAGAACACGGCATGGGATTCGCCGTCGTCGCCGACGAGGTTCGCAAGCTGGCCGAGCGATCCAACGAGGCGGCCGGCGAAATCACGAAATTGATCAAGGAATCGACCGTCCGAGTCGAAGAAGGGCGTCACTTGAGTCTCCAAACGGCCGAGGCCCTCGAACGCATCACCGAGGGCGTTCAAAAGACGGCAGGCCAAATCGGCGTCATCGCCGAGAACGCCGTCCGACAGGCCGATGGCGCTCGCGAGGTCGCGCAAGCCGTCCGCAGCATCGCGGAAGTCGTTGAACAAACGGCGGCAGGCAGCGAAGAGTTGGCCTCCAGCAGTGAGGAACTCGGCGCCCAAGCATCGAACCTACGAAGCCTGGTTCGACAATTCCGATTCGGCGAGTCGACGCCGACGGCAGAAAGCACCGAAGAGTTCGTCACCGAGCACACCGACGAAGCTTGATACCGTCGCAGCGAGCCGGAACCGGGGCGTTTTCCACATCTGAGGTTCCACCATAGGGTTCCGGCCGCCGACGGTCGAGACAACATCGAGTGGTGACGAGACCACAACTGGGACAACGGGCGCCGCGTCGAATTAACACCATGACGACGCATCCACCGCGGCGCCCGTTCTGCCGCTTCTTGCGACACAACGCCTTTCAGCGTGCCTTTCCAAGACAAAGAACTCGCCCATCTTGTAGTGAGACGAACAACCGGCCGTCGGCCACGGCCATTCCGTCCCACACCGGCGCAGCGGGAAGCGTCGCCTCGGCGATCTTCTCGCCGGTTTCCGACGAAACGACGGCGATCCGACCTCCCAGGCGTCCTTCGTAGGCTGCCGCCAGATCGTTTTCTGGAAACGCCACTGGCGTTCCCGCGACGTACACGCGATCGGCAGCCCACACCAGGGCCTTGCCGGCAATGGGAATCGACGCCGTCCACAATTCGTCGGCTTTACTGAACACACGCAGTTTTCGATTCTTGCCCCCCATCTTGATCGCTACCGATTGATCGACACGTCGGTAAATACCGGCGAAAAGTTGGTATCCTTCCACTCTCGGATCGAACGGCGCCAATCGGGCCGGTGTGTATCCGCGAACCTCGATGAAGCGATCGCCGTCCAACACGAGAATATCGCCGTGGGCTGCCTGCTTTCCGGCGGTAATGTCGTAACGGATGGTCGTATCGATCGTCCAGTACGTGCGGTGATGCGGAATCGCTTCCAAGAAACCGGCTGAAGGAATCAGATGCGGCGGTCGAGGCGCATCGGGGGCAAGAGGCGTCAAGTCTCGTTTGAAGGCTTGGTGACGCATGTAAAGCAATTCACCATCGGTCGAGAGGATATCGGCCTTCAACCCGTCGATGCCGTTCCCGTTCGACAGTTGCGACGTGATGACCGGAAAGCCGTTTTCATCGTAGGGGCCGTACATACGACGCTGATAAACGAGTTTGCCCGATTGGGCCTCTACACCGAACACAAACACACCGCCGTCGAGGAACGAGTTCCTGCCGGCTGCGAAATAAGCGATATCGTCGAGCACCAAGATACTTCCGCACACCGGCCACGCCGATTCCACTTGCTCGTACGCACAAATGTCACGGTCGGGCAATGCCTTGAATCGCCAAATGAGACGTCCGTCGACGGCGTCGACACAGTACACCCAACCGTCGTGGGAACCGAACAGGAGGCGACCGCCATCGTATGTCGGAGGTGAATCGACCCGCCCCCCCGTGGTGAACCGCCAAAGCGGCGATCCCGATCGAATATCGAATGCACACACCGCGTGCGCATCGACATCGGCGACATACAGGCGACCGCCGACAACGACGGGGGCGCTCGGGCGGGTCGACACCGATGCTTCCCATTGCGGCGTCAAATCGGCGGGACCACGAGCCGCCGTTCTGCCCGATCGCGCCGCATCGTGTCGGTATGTCGGCCAATCCGAGGGCGCCGGTTCGGTCTCGGTAAACCTGCTGTCGGCCTGTCCGCGTTCCAGGCGAACGCGGACATCAACTTGCGGCACATCGCCGGACCGCCGAACTTGGGGGTCGGGGGCCACGGCATTCATTGCGTTCAGCATCACCCAATTGCTGCACGAACATGCCGGAGGCCCGCAGTACAAGAGTCCGTTGGCCGGCATGTGACCGATACCGCAGGTACTGCGGATCCAGGGATTCGGAAACTCCAGTCCAGTCTTGAAGGCGACGAAATCGCTTCCGCCGGTTTTCGTGTTGATGTAAAAGCGTTCGGTGATCCGGTTTCGATAGCAACGATCGTGTCCCATGGGACCGGTCATCTGCTGCTCGATGGTGCGCACGATCTCACCGCTCAGCGGGTCGTGACCTTCGGAGTAGGCCGACCATACCACACCATCGGCCAAGAATAGGTCGGCCGGTTTGTGGTGGTTGAGAATTGCTTTCCCCCGCCACAAAAGCCGGCCGTCGTCCATTGCAAAGGCACGGACTTCCGACGAGTCCGCCAAGTATGCCGCTTGGGGAGACAGAACCAGCGCCACCCCGGATCCTGCAATGCCGATACGATCGACCAGCGTCACCGGTGCCTCGGCATGCCACAATTCTGAGCCGCTTTCCAATTCGACACACACGAGTTGCTTGTCGGTCGAATAGACGACTCGCGAGTCAACGGCGCCGAGCGATCCGCCTTGATACCCGGCCGTCTGCTTTCCGCGCAGCGTCCACAGCGTTCGCCCCGTTTCGCAATCGATTGCCGAAATCGTGCTCTTCGGCCGCTCTTTCGGTATCAGAATCGGACCGTACACTTGCGGCGGAAAGGCGCTTTCGCCGAGCGCATCGCCCGACCGGATCGACTCGGTATCCGTCTGGTCGCCGTTGACGACCAAGAGAATTCCCTTGTGATACACGAACTCCCGCGTTCGTTCCGTTCCTTGGAACACCTTGATCAGCTCGCCCGTTTTCGCATCAAACAGGGAAATGGGCGCATCGTAACCGGGCGTGCAATACAAACGATCACCGACCGCAACCAGCCGCCGCTGGATTTGCACGGGCATATGTTTCGTTCGGATATTTACCGGTTGCCAATCGGGAAGCCGCTTTTTCCATAGCACGATCCCGTTGAAGCCGTCCCGGGCCACTAAGTAGAACTCGCCCGGCAGGGCCGGATGTTCAGCGGGCGCGCGGTCCTCGATGGTGTAGATGCGTCCCTCGGCCGACACCATGTCGGTGATCGACGGCATCGTCATGTGCGATCGCATCCACTCCGGCTCGGCAATCCACTGGAATCGGCGAGGAGGCCCCACGAGCCGATCGTGCGATACGGCGTTGTTGGCGGCGTCGTAAAAATGTTGCGGCCAGTCGTCCATGGCCTCGGGCCACGCCTTGACTCGCTTGGTCCACCCCTCGGCCGTCTTGATCAAGACGACGCCCAACGGCGCCGTCACGCGGAGCATTTCGCCTTCGGATATCCCACAAGCGTCTTCAACTACCAGCAAACGAACGAGGTTATCGACGTACGGCAATCGATCTCCCGTCAACTGCTTGACGGAGACTCGCCCGTAGCT
>CAYVVR010000181.1:0-6291 GCA_964454655.1 uncultured Planctomycetaceae bacterium
TCGCTTTCCTGCGACGGATGCTTCGGGCATGATGCACCTCGTTAGCGGTTTGCTCGAATCGAAGGCCGAGGCGAGCCGGTCAGCCTCCCAACGCTTCGAGCTTCGCCTTTGCGTCGTTCACCTTGTTGCTTTGCGGATACTTTTCGATCAGCTCGCGGTACAGTTTGGCCGCTTGCTCGGGTTTTTTGAGCAGTTCGAAACAGCGCGCGGCTTCGAAGGTGGCGTCGGCTTGCCATTGCGGAGCGACGTAGCCGTAGGCCACCTTGAAGAAGCTCTTGACGGCCTCGGCGTAGTCTTTGCGGGCGAATTGCAATTCGCCGATCATGAATTGGGCGCGGGCGCCGGTTTCGTCGTCGGCCGCCTGGATCACCCTCGCGTAGAACGACTCGGCCTTGTCGGTTTGCCCCAGGTTCTGATAGGCGAAGCCGAGCTCGTAGAGGACTTCGGGGATCTCGGGGGCCTGCGGGAAACGTTTTTCACATTCGCTCAACAGCGAGACGGCGGTTTGCCAATCGCCGGTTCGCCCGGCCGCCTGCCCGGCATGCAACAACCGCAAGATTTCGAAGTCTTCATCGGCCAGTTGCGGCAACGTGCGATAGATGGCCGACGCCTCGGCGAACTTGTCGAGCTTGAAAAGGCTCTCGGCTTCCATGAACGCGCCGTCGGTCGCCAGCGGCCCCTTGGGATACGTCGCTCGCTGGTAGGCGAACGTTTGTTGCGCCTTGTCGAACTGTTCAGCTTTGAAGTACGCCCAGCCGAGGCGATGGGTGGCCTTTTCGCCCAAGTCGGCGTCTTTCGCCTGTTTCATGGCCGTGTAGTATTCGACGGCCGCCTTGGCATACTCACCCTGTGCGTACAACGCTTCGCCCAAGTGATAACGGGCTTCGGCGGCGTGCGTGCTTTGAGGGTGGTCGGCGGCCAGGCGGCGGAAGGTCTCGACGGCCTGTTTGTCTTGCCCGGCCAACTTGTACGCCCAGGCGAGCTGGTAAAGCACCTCGTCGGTGTTTGCTTCGTCGCCGGGATTTTCGAGCAGCGCGGTCAAGGCCGAGATCGCCTGCGCGTAGTCTTTTTGCCCGATCAAGGCCAATGCCAAGGCGTAGCGTGCGCTCGCTTGCTCTTGCGGGGTGAGTTTGCCCGAGAGGGCTTTTTGCAAGTCGTCGATCGCGCCGGGGTAGTCCTTGCGTTTTTGGCGGACGATTCCACGGACGAGCCGCGCCTTGTCGGCAAGCGGCGTGTTCCCGTACTGCTTGAGGAACTCGGCCAACAGCGTTTCGGCCTCGTCGATCTTCTCGGCGTTGAGCAACAAGCACGCCAATTGGTAGGCCGCTTGCGGGCGTAGCGGACTGTCGGGCAAGTCGCCGATCAATTGCCGATAGGCCGCCTCGGCTGCGGCGGTGTCGCCCGCGGCGTAGGCGTATTCGGCCAACCGCAACAGGGCTTGATCTTCCAGCGGGCTTTGCGGGAAATCGGCGAGCAAGCGGCGGACGGTTTGGGCGGCCTTCGCCGCATCGTTTTGTCGCTTGTAGACGGCGGCCGCCAACAGCAACGCCCGGTCGGCGTGCGGTCCCTTGGGTTGGATCGACAACGACGCTTCAAGGGCCTTGGCGGCATCGGCGAGATTGCCCAATTCCAGTTGTGCCGCACCGATCAAGAGTTGCATTTCGGCCTTGCGTGCCGGATCGGTCGCCTTGTCGACAAGCGGCGTCAACAGGGCGACCACCTCTTGGTGTTTGCCCGCCAGGCTCAACGCGGTCGCCAGCCGCGTTTGCCATAGCAGGATATCGGCGTGGGTACCGTGCTCGTCGATCAACCGGGAATAGCGACTCGCGGCTTCCTCGTAGTTCTTGTCCAGCAGCAGGCATTCGGCCTCGATGTGGAGAACGTCGGGAACCAAAGTGTGCTTCGGAAAACGCTTCAAGAAGTCGGCCGCGTAGCTGCGTGCGTTGTTCACGTCGCCCGCTTCCAACGCGGCGTAGGCGGCTGCGTACAACGCCTCGCCTGCCGCGTCGTCGTCACCGAAGGCCTTCGCCGCTTCGAGATAGACCGCCGGGGCCTGAGAGCGTGTTTTCGCATCGGCGTAAAGCGCGTCGCCGCGATCGAGCAACAGGCGACCTTTCCAATCGGCGGGCGCCTTGCGCAGGGCTTGTTCGATTTCTTTCAGTGCGGCCGATGGCTCACCTTTTTTGAGCAGGCAACGGGCGATCCAGTGGGCGCATTCGGCCTGCTGGGCGGGAAGCGACGCCGCGCGACGCAACAGGGCGATCGCCTTGTCGTACTCGCCGGCCAGGTAATAGCAGCGACCGGCCGCAAGAGCCGCTTTCTGACCCGTCTCGCCCTCCGCCGAAACGCTCGCCGCATACACCGTGGCGGCCTCGGCGTATCGCGTCAGTTGCACCCGACTATCGCCTTCCCGGATGCGCGCATCGACGGCGTTGGGGTTCTTCGGATCGTCGGCAGCCGTTGCGAACACGTCGGCGGCTTCGACGTACTTGCCCGCGGTAAATAGAACCTCGCCTTGTCGCAGCGCCACTTCGGCGCGTAGCGGATGATCGTCGTAGTTCGCCAAGAATTGCGCGTAGAGTTTTTGCGCTTCGGCCGGTTGGTTGCGTTCTTCCTCGCACACGCCCAAGGCGTAAAGCACCTCGGGAGCGAGGACATGGTCGGGGTAGCGGGCCAGGAAGTCGCGATACGCCTTGGCGGCCTCATCCTTGCTTCCGGCCATGTACAGGCTTTCGGCCCGGTAGAACACCGCCTGGGGGCTCAGCTTGCTTTGCGGATAGTTCTTGAGAAACTGGGCGAAGATGTCGGCGCACTGGGCGAATTTCTTGGCATCTTCGGCGGCGCGGGCCGACTCGTACAGGGTGATGCCGTAGTACAAAAGCGACGGTTCCCGCAGCTCGGGTTTCAAGTTCGGAAACTGCGTCGCCGCCCGGCGAAAGGCTTCGGCTGCACGGTCGTACTGTTTTTGCTGGTAGCGACACACTCCCAGGTAGTAGTGGGCGGGCCCGGCACGCTCGTCGTCGGGAAACGCTTTGAGGAAACCTTCCCAGGCATCGGCGGCCAGATCGTACGATCCCACGTTCTGAAGCTGCACGGCGGCGTTGTATTGACGAATCGCTTCGGCCTCGTCGGCGATCGTCGCACCATGCAAGAGGAACGCAAATACAACGGCGCAACCGAGAAACGCCGTCCGACGCAAGAGGGCGCAGGCGGGAGTGCTCATGAGTGAAGACCTCTTCCTGTGTTCCGGTGACGTGGCAAGCCGCGATCGAACACCGATTCATTTTGCGGCGCAAGCGGCTAGGCTCGTCGACCGTCATCATACATTACGGAAGGGACACCAACCAACCTATTTTTCGCCGCTCGGATGCGAAATGCAATTTTCGACGGTCGTCGGCGGGCTTGCACGCCCCATTTTGTTTGCGCAGTCACACTCGCATCAACTGTAAAATGAGCGCCGCGAAAAAGCACAACGCGCAGAAGACGCCGACGCCCATCCGGACGTACCGGGCGAGCTTACGAATTCGCTTGCGCCGTTCCGGATCGGCTCCGGGAAGCAATTCGGTTGCAACGATCGAGACGCCTTGCAACACCGCTTCCACACAGAAGAGAATTCCGACGGCAATCGTCGCCGTGCCGACGGCCGCCGCCGCTTTGCCGCGGTAATGTATCTGCCGGCGTTTCGTCAAATCGAATTGAACCCGATGCGCCCGCACGTCGGCCTCGCCGGTTCCGACGATTCGTGCCCCGAAATAGATGGCGGCTGCCCCCACCCCGAAAACGGCGAGTAGAAAGGGCACGCCCACAACGCAGAACAGAACGGTTTTGAGCAAGCGCCCGTTGCCCGGTTCGGGTGGTCGGTTCATGGCGGCGTCCCCGTACCATGAAGGGGATCGATGGTGAAATCACCCAAGCGTACCGGCAGGGGCGACGCCCGGCATTGTAGAAGATTCGAGACCCGGCGGTCAACAAACAGCTTCCCGCTCGACGCTCGCGCGCGCGACCGTAGCCCGAAACGCCGGTGTCCCCACGACGTCCGGCAAATGCGGCCGGAAACGGCGTGCCGCTTCCACCGGCGGTTGCAACCGAGGCGGCTTACTTGGGTGTCCGCTCGCAGTGCGGATAGCGGTAGTCGCCTTCGCCCGTCGAAACCTGGACGGTCGAACCGTCTTCGAGAAAGTACATGTACAGCGACGGGCTGGCGTGATAGACGATCGCCTTTCCGTCGGGCGTCCAGCGCGGATACGCGAACCAGCGCCGCGCGCCTTCGGCGTTCGCGAACGGTTTCGCGTCGGTGATCGCCGGTTTCGCCGGATCGAATTCGGCCACGTACAGCGTGCGGCCGATCATGTCGTGCTTGAAGCCCTTTTGGTATTCGAAACAGACCTTCGTTTCGTCGGGCGAGATACTCACCCGATCGAGGATGCCGCGCGTCGCCATCTCGCACTCGATTCGTTCAAACTTGGGCTCGCCGTCGGGGTTCGGCGTCATCAGGTAATAGCCCCATCCGAGCGTCGGATGCGCCGACTGCACGAGAATGCGGCCGTCTTTCAAGCACGAATACGCCCACGTGTGATAGTGCATGTCGGTCAGCGGACGTTCTTCGCCCGGCTTTCCGTCGGCATCGTTGGTCATCACGTAGAAGCTGACCCGGTCCGGATGCCGCCGATTCCAAATCGGCGTGTTCGTGCCGTCGCGTGTCCAGGTCGGATTGAAATCGGTGTGGGTGCCGTCGCTGATCGGATGCAGCCCGGAACCGTCGACGTTGACGACGTGAACCTGCGTAATCCAGTTGGTCACCTCGGGATCGTCTTTCAACCGCCGGAAGAAGACGAGTCGGTCTTCTTTCGACCACGAGGGTTTGAAATCCCAATGACCGCTGGTGATCGGCTTTTCTTCCGGCGTGCCGAATTCGTTGACGTAGATGGCGCCGTTTAAAAAGTACGCCCCGCGATACCCGACGGGCCGAATCGGAATGCGGCCGGGGCGCCCGCCGCGACGGCGCAGCAACGCGGCCACCGCCGGGCGCGCTCGGCGCACGGCGTCGAGATCGACCGTCACGTGAAGCGCCGCGGAAAGTGTTCGGTAGACGTTCGCCAGGTCATCGCTCCACGGACCGGCGACCGTGTCGAGCGGCGTTTCGGATCGCGCGTTGCGGCGGTTGATTTCGGCGCCCTTGTCGAGCAAAAGGGCGACAACTTCGGGCCGGCAAAAAAAGGCCGCGGCATGCAGCGGCGTCGAACCGTCGCCCGAGGCGAGGTTTACGTCGGCCCCGCGCTCGATCAGCAGTTTTGCCGCATCGGTCCGACCGTGAATCGCCGCCGCCATCAACGGCGTAATGCCCGAACCGGGTTGCTTCGCATCGGGCGATCCGCCGGCGTCGAGATACGCACGGATACCGTCGAGGTCGCCGGCGGCGGTCGCGGTAAAAATGTCGACGGTTTCGGCGGGTTCGGCAGAGACGGTACGTCCGGTGATGGCAAGCATCGCGATCGCAAATCCGGCAAGGACGACGCATGGAAGAACGTGCCGCATCGGTCGGCTCCCTTTCATTCGATTGTCATGTTCTTGAGGACGTCGTTTTCAAACGCGCGGGCGCAAAATTCGGCCAGCAAGCCGCGGTCGTGTTCGGTGTAGTGGAGGTCGCCGCTCAGGACGCCGATGTTCGCATCGACGTCGGCCTTCGTCCGCATTCCGATCAACAGCATGTCGACGCGCGGATCGTTCAACACGTAGCGCATCGCGGCGCCCGGCAAGCGAGCAAGTCGCTCGTGGTCCCAGTCGGGCGCGATGTACGGCGCCCACGGGCCGAGTACGCCCGCTGCCATCACTTTCATGGCGGCGATTCCCATTCCCCGGCGGCGGGCTTTCGCCACGCAGGCGTTGCGCAGGTTGATCATCCGCTGCGAGAGCAGCTTGTCGTGGCCGCGAGCGAGATAGCCGTACGAAAGCAGGCAGTGGTCGAAACCGCCCGCGTCGATCAACGCGGCCGCCTTGTCGAAATAGCCGTGCGCCGAGAATCCGACCGAGCGGGCGATGCCTTCTTCACGCAGCTTGAACAGCGCATCGCGAACGGCGAAGGCTTGGGCGACGGTCATTTGTTCGAGTCCCGGCGTTCCGTGCAACAGCAGACCGTCGACGTTCAGCACCTGTTGCGCGATCCAGCAGTCCACGCTCGAGCGGATCGTGATGCCCTGCCGCCGGCAGTCGAAGTAGATCGCGGCCGCGTCGCGGTGTGTTTGCCAGGGGTCGGAGTCGGTCAAGAGGCTCTGCGTCGCGAGGTTCTCCTGG
>CAYVVR010000181.1:6301-7688 GCA_964454655.1 uncultured Planctomycetaceae bacterium
TTGCCGGATCGGTCGCCTCGACCTTGGTAACCAGGAAGACGTCCTTTCGGACGCCGCGCAGGGCTTTGCCGAGGATCGCCTGGCTTTCGTCGTAATTGCCCGCCGTGTCGAAATAGCGGATGCCGCGTTGAAAAGCGTACTGAACGAGTTCCACCCGCTGCGCGATCGACAGGGGACTTCCCCAACGGGTGACCAGCGCCGCCCCGCCGAACCCCAAGATCGGCAGGACGGGACCGTTCTTGCCGAACCGGCGCTGCGGAAGGCCGGCCTCGCGAGGCTCGGCAAAACCGCTCGCCGACATCGAGAACACACCCGCGCCGCCGAGGGCACCAAGCCCCATCTGCATAAACCGGCGGCGTGTATTCGTGCGACGATCGAGTTTGAAATGGGGAATCGGCATCGGCTTGCTCGTCGGGCGCGGATCACATTCGGGAAGGATTCGACGACGGACAACGCCCTCTTGCAGTGTACACACCCGTTCGCAACTTGGTCGCCCAAAAACCGTTCGGGGGGATTGCCTCTCCCCTTTGTGAAGCGGCAAACGGGAGAGCAGGAGACTCGCAGGTCAATCGGCGAACAGATCGACGATCCAGGCCTCGGGAAGGCGTTCGGCGATTCGGCGGGCAAGATTCAGCCACCGAACGGGCGCGTCGAGAATGCCGCTGTCGGCGGTGACGATCGCGTGCGGCGAGCCGCGCAAGATGCGATCCGGGCTGTCTTCCAGGCGAACGGTCCACGGCGGCACGCATTCGGTGCCCACTTCCCGTATCAAAGCGGCAAGGCGACCGCTGTTCGAGACGGGCCGATCCAACAGCCACACGACGCGGGCCGGTTTCAGGTCCGCGATGTGCGCGCCGATGTGTCGCAAGGCGGGTTCCGTTTCGGCGACTTTGCGATACGAGCCGTGGACGGATGCCAAATCGCGGAGCGTGCCGTCGCGTCCGACGAGCAACACGCCTCCGGCCAATGCCGCTTCGATCGTGGTGAGCAGGTTGTATCCGTCGATCCACAGTTCGCGGCCGGCAAGTAGCGCCGGATCCAGCATGCGTCGCGTGCGGGCGGCGAAGGCCTCGGTCGTGCAGCACGCGCGGGCGAGGGCCGTGCGTTGCCTTGCCCGCAACGCGTAGCGGTCGCCGACCAGCTTGAGCGCCGATGGTTCCGCGTAGCCGCGATCGAGCAGGTAGCAGAAGTCGACGGCCGCCGTTCGCAACCGGGGGAGCATCTCGGCGGCGAACAATGCCGCGTCTTCGGGATGCGGTCCGCGGTGTCGCCGACGATCGGGCATGCGAGGACTCCGCTGGCGGCGTACCCGCCTACCGCGGGTGGTTACTTTCGTTCGTACACGCCGACGAGTTGGCCTTGGGCCAAGATGTGGCCTTGCATG
Organism: uncultured Planctomycetaceae bacterium; assembly: GCA_964454655.1. Lineage (GTDB taxonomy): Bacteria > Planctomycetota > Planctomycetia > Pirellulales > Thermoguttaceae > CAYVVR01. The sequence continues at coordinate 7,686 of CAYVVR010000181.1, forward strand.
TCT